>JACQTL010000276.1 GCA_016210805.1 Actinomycetota bacterium
CCCACGGGCTCCGCGCCCTTGATCTCCTCGACGATGGGCGTGAAGTTCGCCTCGGCCAGGGTCTCGGCGGCCTCCTCCTCCAGGAGCCCGAGGACGTCGGGGATCGTCCCGTACTCCGGCGGCGGGGGGGCCGGGAAGTCCTCGAAGGGGAAGCTGTCCACGACCTGGACCATGAAGTCGTGCCAGATGGCCGCCGGGAAGGTCCCCCCGAAGACCGGGCCCCCGTAGTAGTCGTACTTCATGGGGACGAGCCCCTTCACGTGGCCCACCCAAACGGCGGTGGACAGGTAGCGCGTGTAGCCCACGAACCAGGCGTTCGTGTAGTCGGGTGAGGTGCCCGTCTTCCCGGCCATCGGCCGTATCGTCTGCCAGGCCCTCCCACCCGTGCCGCAGCACGCGGACCGCTCCAGCATCGCGGTGACCTGGTGGGCGATGGGGGCGTCGACGACCTGCTGGCAGTTCGGCTTCGCCTTGTGCTTGTACAGGACCTGTCGGCCGTGCTCGATCCGCTGCACGGCGAACGGGTCGCAGTGGACGCCGCTGTTGGCCAGGGTGCCGTAGGCCGAGGCCATGTCGAGCGGCGTGGCCTCCTCGCTCCCCAGCGTGATGGCGGGGACGGCGTCCAGGGGGGTGGTGATCCCCATGTCCTGGGCGGCGTCCACGATGCTCTCCGGGCCGATGTCCAGGGCCAGCTGGGCGAAGACGACGTTCACCGAGTACTGGGTGGCCGACCACAGGTCGCGGTAGCCGTCGTCGCTCCCCCCGCCCTCGGCGTTGTAGACGCAGCCGCTCGCGCTCCTCCACCCGGGGATCTCCGACCCGCACAGCGGCGACTTGTCCCGGTAGACCTTGCCCGCGGGGACCCCCTGCCTGAACGCGGCCACCAGCGTGAACGGCTTGGCGGCGGAGCCGGTCTGCCGGCCCTGTCCGGCGGCGAGCTCCAGCTCATCGCGTACGAAGTCCGTTCCGGAGACCAGGGTCCGGATGGCGCCGGTCTTCGTCTCGACGGTGGCCATGGCCCCCTCGGGGTCGCTGGCCTCGGACAGGTTGCCGCGGATGGCCTCCTGGGCCAGCTTCTGCCACTGCGGGGAGATCGTCGTGTGGATCTTGAGCCCGCCCTGGAACAGGGCCTCCTTGCGAGCCTGGTAGGTCGTGCCCATGAAGTCGAACTCGTGGTTGTCGGTGTCCAGGATCTGGCCCTTGATGAACTGGACGAAGTAGGGCTCGCGGACCTTCGGCTTCTTGCCCACCCCCCGGCGGAGCTCGATCGGGCTCTCCACCGCCTCGGCCCGCTCGCCCACTGTGATCCACCCGAGCACCGCCATCGTGTTGATCACGGTGTCCCGGCGGAAGACGGCCTAGTCCGGGTCGGTGAGCGGGTTGTACTCCTCGGGCCGGGCGATCAGCCCGGCGATGAGGGCCCCCTCCTGGAGGTTGAGCTTGGAGGCCGGCTTCCCGAAGTAGAACTCGGCCGCCGTCCCGATCCCGTAGGCGCCGTTGCCGAAGTAGACCTTGTTCAGGTAGAGCTCGAGGATCTCGTCCTTCGAGTACTCCTTCTCCAGGGCGAGGGCCATCTTGGCCTCCTCGATCTTCCGCTCGAGGGTGTCCTCGCCCGAGGTGAACTGGAGCTTCACGAGCTGCTGGGTGATCGTGGAGCCCCCCTGCTTGACCTGGCCGGCCTTGAGGTTCTCGAAGAAGGCCCGGAGGATCGCCCTCACGTCCACCCCGCCGTGCTCGTAGAACCGGTCGTCCTCGATGGCCAGCACGGCCTGGATCGCCGCATCGGAGACGCCGGCCAGCTTCACGTACTTCCGGTTCTCCTCCAGGAAGATCGTGGCCAGGAGCGACCCGTCCGAGGCGTAGATCGTGGAGCGCTCCGGGAACTTCGGGAAGCTGAGGTCCCCCAGGGAGGGCTCGCCGAGGACCCGCTCGTCCACCATCTCGAACGCCTTCACCCCGCCGGCCAGGGCCGGGTACAGGAGGGCGGCGACGAGCACGCCGGTGACGACGATCACCACCACCACGAGGAACGCCCGGACCCAGAAGCCGAGGAAGCCCCTCACCGGCGCCGGTGGGGGCCGCGGGGGGGTGCGGGATGGACGGACCGCGGTCTGCATCAGGTAAAGGTCTGGGAGACCGAGCAAGGATAGCCGACGCGATACCCGAACGGAACCGAGGTCGAGGACCTCGCGGACGTCGCGGAACCTCGCGGACCTCACGGACCAGCTCAAAGGTCGTAACCCTCCGACCTTTGGACTAGTCGGACGTAACTAGCAGATTTGACACCTACGACCTATGGGGTCGTCGGCCGTTCGACCGTACGCTACGGCCATGTCCTGGGAAGACGATGCCCGCTGCAGGACCCACGACCCCGAGATCTTCTTCGTCCCCCGAGTCGCGTTCGAGCGGAGGGCCAAGACGATCTGCTCCCGGTGCACGGTCCGCACCGAGTGCCTGGCCTATGCGCTGGAGGCGCGCATCGATTTCGGCATCTGGGGCGGGCTGAACGACAAGGAGCGCCGCAGGATGCTCCGCCGAGCTCCTCGCGACACCCCGTGGCGCGAGGTGCTGGCGGCGGATCCCTCGAGCTCCCTGGCCGGCTAGGGTCTCCGCAACAGCTGCTCGGCGAACCCCGCCAGGCCCTCGACGTCGTGCACGTCGGTGGGCCGCTCCTCGACGAGCGTGAGGGGCACGTCGGGGAGCGAGCGGCGGAACGGCTCCACCGCCGCGCGTCCGCGGCCCTCCAGGGCCCGGAGGCGAGCGGCAACCTCCAGGCAGGCCGCCACCGCGCGCCCGGCCGGCTCCCCCCCGGCGAGGCTGGCCTCGAGCGAGGGATCCTCCGGGGCCTCGGGGGCCCGCCGCCACCGGTTCACCACCGCGCCGGCGAGCGTGATCCCCGAGGCCCGGAGCCGCCGGACGAAGTGCTCGCCCTCCTCCAGGCTCGCCGGCTCCGGCGCGGTGACCACCACGAACCGCGTGTCCGGCCGGCCGAGGAGCTCCAGCACCTCGGCGGCCCTCCGCTTGAAGCCCTCGTACATCCCCTCGAACGCGGCCAGGAACTCGGCCGTGTCCTCGAGCAGCTCCGCCCCGGCGATCCGCCCGATCGTCCTGGAGAGCATCCGGGCGCCCAGGCTCGCGCCGCGCATCCCGGCTCGCCCGGCCCGCCGGTACGGCCAAAGCAACCACCGGATGAACCGCCCCCCCAGGAAGTCGGTGAGCCGCCGGGGCGCGTCCAGGAAGGCCAGCGCGCTGCGGGACGGTGGGGTGTCGATCACGATGACCTCGAAGTCCTCCTCCGTGGCCAGCTGGTGGAGCCGCTCCATGGCCATGTACTCGTGGGTCCCCGACAGGGTGTCGGCGATCCGCTGGTAGAAGCGGTTCGACAAGATCCGGTCGCGCCGGGCCGCGCTCCCGGCGTGGCGCTCGACCAGCTCGTCGAAGGTGCGCTTCGTGTCGAGCACCATCGCGGTGAGGGGGACCGGCCCGCCGAGGTCGAGCTCCCGGCGACCCCCCGGATCCCTGGGGAGCGCCAGCGAGGTGGCCAGGCGCCTGGCGGGGTCGACGGCCACTACGGCCGTGCGGCGCCCCTCCCCGGCGAGGGCCAGGGCGATGGCCGCGGAGACGGTGGTCTTCCCGACGCCGCCGGAGCCGCACACGACGATCACACGGGCGCCCTCCAGGCGCTCGGCCAGGCTCACGCGGAACCCTCGCCGGCCGGCTCCCCGCGGCCGGCCGAGATCGTGTCGGCCAGGACCTCGAGCTCCCCTGGACCCATCGACGGCGTGGCCAGCAGGGGAAGCTCGACGATCGGCCCGGCCCGGGCCAGGCGGGCCACCCGGCCGCGCTGGGCCCGCCGCCGGCCGTCCTCCATCAGGGCGGACTCCAGGAGCGCCGCGGCGACGGGCTCGGGGACCGGATGGCCGGCCCGCCCGAGGACCCCCGCCACGTCGGCCGGAGAGAGTCGCCGGGCGGCCGCGCCCACCCCCGTGGGGAAGACCGGCGGGATGACCCGGTTGACCAGGACCGGTCCGTAGACCGCCCCCATGCCGTCCAGGCCCTCGACCGCCTCCAGGGTCTCGGCCACCGACATCTCCTCGGGGATGGCCACCAGGACGACGCGGAGCTCGTCGGTGAAAAGACGATGGATCGAGACCACCTGCCTGGCCGCCCGACCCACCCTGATCAGGTCCCGGTAGGCCTCCGGGGCCCTGAGGAGCTGGATGAGCTGCCCCGTCGGGGGGCCGTCCACGACGAGCAGGTCGTAGGGCCTGCGTCCGGCATCGGGATGGACCTCGCGCCACCCGGTCAGCTCGTGGAGCTTGCCCCCGATCATCATGTCCCTGAACCCGGGGATGGCCTCCGTGGCCATCTCGGTGACCCGGGCCCGGCGGAGCGGGCCACCCAGCCCCCGCAGCCCCATGATCCGGGTGAGGTACTCGATGAGGGCCTCGTGGGCGGTGAGGGCCATGGCGTGGAACCCGAGGGGCGTGGGCTCCTCCTCGAAGCGGAGGGCGGGGACCCGGAGCAGCCGGGCCATCCCTCCCCGGCCCTCGGTCTCCACCAGGAGGGTGCGCCGTCCGGTCCGGGCCCCGGCCAGGGCCAGGGCGGCCGCGACCGTGCTCTTGCCCGTCCCTCCCTTCCCCGAGACGAGCAGCACCCGCCGGTCGAAGGGGGCCGGCGGGCGGGATGGATCCGACGGGTCGGGCGGCTCGTGAGCGGCGCGCGGGGCCACGGCGGCTGACTCTACCCCGGCGGGGGAGGGGGAGCCGTTCGCCGCTACGATGGGGCGATGTCACCCCCCCGGCGGCTCCTGCCCGGCCTGGTCCTCGGGCTCCTCGCGCTGGGCGGCGGCCCGTCGGCCGCCCAGACGGGGCCCGGCGGCGCGCCCCCCGTCGACCTCATCAAGGTCGACGGGGTCATCGACGCCCCCATGAGGGACTACCTGGTCGGGGGGCTGGAGCGGTCGGAACGAGACGGTGCCGTGGTGCTCATCCAGCTCGACACGCCGGGAACGATGGGCATCGACTGGATGGAGCTGGCCGTCCGGGTGGACCGGGCCACGGTGCCCGTGGTCGTCTGGATCGGCCCCCCGGGAGCCCGGGCGGAGGGGTCCGGCGCCCTGATCGCCGCCGCCGCCGACCTGGTGGTGATCTCGCCCGGCTCCGCGCTGGGCCCCGCGACGCCCCTCGACCTGCTCCGGCCCACCGATCGGATCCCTTCGGGGCTCCCGGTCGACGCCGACGAGCTCCCCCGGGAGCAGTTCAGCCCTCAGGAGGCCCTGGACCGGGGCCTCGCCGACCTCGGCGACCCCTCGGTCTCGATCCCGCAGGACGTGCTGAGGGTCGTCGACGGGCACGCCGTCGACGTCGGCGGCCGGGAGGTCACGCTGGAGACCTGGGACGAGGAGCGGTCCATCCCGGCCCTCACCCGGTTCCACGACCTCGGCCCGTGGCGCCGGGTCCTCCACGCCGTGTCGGGGCCTGCGGTGATCTACGTACTCCTGTCTCTGGGGCTCGCCCTCGTCGCCTTCGAGCTGACCCAGTCGGGGATCGGCGTGGCCGGCGTGGGAGGGACGGCGATGCTCGCCCTGGCCGGCTACGGCCTGGCGGCGACCCCTCCCTGGTGGCCCGGGATGGCGATGCTCCTGGCCGGCGTGGCGGCCATGACCGCGGACGTCCGCCTCCGCCGGCTGGGGGCGCTCTCCGTGCTGGGCCTCGCGCTGTTCGCGGCGGGCTCGATCACGTCCTACGGCGGGGTGGCCCCGGCGGTCGACGTCTCGCCCTGGCTGATCGGCGGCGCGGTCCTCGCCACCGGCCTGTACTACCTGTTCGGCCTGACCGTGGCCATCCAGTCACGCGAGCGGATGGCCTCGACCCGCCGGGGGCTGGTGGGGCTGGTCGGGGAGACCCGAGGGCTCCTGGCCCCCGAGGGCCCCGTGTTCGTGAAGGGGACCCTGTGGCGGGGCCGCTCCCAGGACGGCCCGATCCCGGCCGGGACCAGGGTCAGGGTCCGCAGGATCGACGGGCTGGTCCTCGAGGTGCGGGCCGAGCCGGAGGACGGGCCGCAGGACGGGCCGCAGGGCGAGCCGGGCCGGGCCGGGTCCCGGGAGCCCGAGGCCGACCCCCCGGCCTGAGCCGTATCCGAGCCGCTCCCCGAGCACCTCGCGGGGCTCCCCTCCCCGGGAACCTGCGCCATCCCCCGCGCGTCTGTCGACGAAGAACTATCCAGGGAGGACGGGCTGAGAGCGATGGACCTGCACCTGATGAACGGATGGCAGTTCCTGGCGGCCTGTCGCGGCGAGGACACCGCCGACTTCTTCCCCCCGCCCCACCCGGAGACCCGCGAGGACCGGGAGGCCCGCGAGTCCCGGGCCAAGGCGATCTGCGGGGTCTGCCCGGTCCGGGCCGAGTGCCTGGACTACGCCCTGTCCGTCCGGGAGTCCTACGGGATCTGGGGCGGCCGTTCGGAGGCCGAGCGGCGGGTCCTGCTCCGCCAGCGCGACCGGGCCACCGAGGAGCGCCGGGCCGGCTGACCCGAGGGCGAGCCCGGGGCCCGGGCCCCGGCTCGCGGCGAGGCCGCTCCGTGTGGAACTATCGGGTCGTCCGTCATTTCCCGGGAGGCCGTCGTGAGCATCGAGGAACGGATCCGCGAGCTGGGGATCGAGCTGCCCCCTCCCCCGGCGCCGGTCGCCTCCTACGTGCCGGTCCGGGTCTCCGGCTCCCTGGCCTTCGTGGCCGGCCAGGTCCCCCTGATGGACGGCGTGCCGCTGCACCCCGGCCGGCTGGGCGGGGACGTGGACGTGGAGCGGGGGATCGAGGCGGCTCGCCGGGCCGCGCTCCAGAGCCTCTCCGCCCTCCGCGCGGAGCTCGGCTCGCTGGACCGGGTCCGCGGGATCGCCCAGGTCACGGTCTTCGTGGCGTCCACCCCGGGCTTCACCGACCAGCCCAGGGTGGCCAACGGGGCCAGCGACCTGTTCGTCGAGGTCTTCGGGGACGCCGGGCGCCACGCCCGGGCCGCCGTCGGCGTCGTGGACCTTCCGCTCGGGGTGTGCGTGGAGGTCGCCGTGGTGGCGGAGCTCGCCTGACCCGATCCCCCTCAGCCGTCCCCTCGGAGCACGCGGAGGTCGCCCCGGCGGCGGGTCACCCCGCGCTGGTCGAAGTACTCGAGGAGCGGGAGCGCGTACCTCCGGGAGGTCCCAAGGCGCTCGCGGAACGCGCTGACCGTGATCCCCTCGCCGGCCTCGGCCCGGAGCAGGCCCTCGGCCCGCTCCACGAACGCCGAGGTCATGACGATGTCCGGTGAGACCCGGACCAGGGCCCCCTGCCGGGCGGCCGCCTCGACCACCTCCCGCGGGTAGCCCGCGGCCACGAGATCCGGGATCGTGGGGGGCGAAGGCTCCCCCGCGGCCACCGCCGCGACCAGGCTCTCGACCTCGTCCCGGCGGTCCTCCAGCGAGACCCGGTGTGAGGCCAGGCGGAGGGTGGAGGCCGTCCTGGCCACCAGCCCCCGATCGGCGAGGTCGTCCAGCAGCGCGTCGACCAGCCCGGGGGCGAGCGTCCTCCCCTCCCGTTCGAGGGCGGAGCCCACGGCGGCCCGGCCCAGCGACAGGTCGGCGCCCTCCAGCAGCGGGTGTTCCCGGTGGTGGGCCGCGAGGGCCTCCTCCAGGGCCCGGACGGACGCCCCGTGGAGCTCCTCGCTCACCCACCATCCCCCCACGCGCACGGCCCCCGCCACCTCTCGCGGGGAGCGGCCCGTGAGCACGGCGATGTCCGCGGCCCGCACCGCCCTCCGCTCCGCCACCAGGAGCGCGGGGAGCTCGTCCCGGGAGGCGGCCTCTCGGGCCCGGAGCCGGCCCTCGGCGTCCGGTCCCGGCCGCACGGGAGGCTCGACGTCGAGGACCACCCCCCCGGCGACCGTCTCGCGCCGGCCCGTCTCCCGCAGGACGAACCGGTCGAAGACGTCCAGCACGATGGGCGACGAGAGCCGGATCCGGGCCAGGGCCCCCTCCGGCTCCCCGACCGGGGCCTTCCCGTACAGCCGGAGGCGGGCGTCGCGTTCGGCCGAGCCCGCGTAGAGCTTGTAGGACCCCCGACCGGTGAGGGGACGGGACAGGCTCCGGACCGGCCGGATCCGGGCCTCGATCGTCGACGTGGGCCGCCACTTCTCCGGGAGCCCCACGACGTCGCCGCGCTCGAGCTCCTCCCGGGGCGTCCCGGCGAGGTTGGCGGCCACCCGGGAGACCGGGCGGGCCACCTCGATGGCCCGCTTGTGGGTCTGGAGCCCGCGGATCCTGGCCCGGAGGCCGGTGGGGTAGACCTCGACCTCCTGGCCCACGGCCAGGCGCCCCCCGGTCAGGGTCCCGGTGATCACCGTGCCGGACCCCCGGATCGTGAACACGCGGTCGACGAACTGGCGGGCCCGGTCGTCCTCGGGAGGGGCCGGCGCGGCGGCGACCATCCCGTCGAGCGCCGCCCGGAGCTCGTCGAGACCCTCGCCGGTGGCGGCGGAGCAGGGCACGACGGCGGCCCCCTCCAGGGCGGTGCCGGCCAGTCGCTCGGAGAGCTCCAGGA
>JACQTL010000282.1 GCA_016210805.1 Actinomycetota bacterium
CGAACACCCTCCGCCCCCACCTCCGCCGCCTGGAGGAGGCCGGCCTGGTGGTCCGGGAGATCCGCAAGGGGACCTCGGTCGGACGGCCCCAGACCCTGTACTCGGCGGCCGAGCCCGCCGTGGAGGAGGGGGACGAGTACAGGCTGCTCGCCGAGATGCTGGTCGGCCTGGTGAGGGGCAGGCGGGGCGAGGAGCGGGCCCACGCGCTGGCCGTCGAGTGGGGGGCCTACCTCATGGCCCAGGGAGGGGTTCCGAAGCCGGGGGTCCGGCTCCCGGCCCGCCGGAACCTGGCCCTCCTCCAGGAGGGCATGGCCAGGGCCGGGTTCGAGCCCCGGTTCCGGCGGACCTCGGGGGACCGCGTGGAGATCGTGTTGCGGAGCTGCCCGTTCCGCGACCTCACCGACGAGCACCGGGAGCTGGTCTGCACCCTCCATCGGGGCCTCCTGGAGGGCCTGCTCTCCGGGCTCAAGCCGCCCCTTTCCATGGCCGAGTTCGAGCCCTTCGCCGAGCGGAGCGTATGCCGGCTCGTGGCGGTGAGCGGCCGTACGGCGGAGCCGGCGGCTGGTGCCCGTCCCGCCCGGGGGAGGCCGACCGGGCGGCCCCCGGGGCCCCGGAACTAGGACCTAGGTCGGCCCCGGAAAAGCCCTCCGACCTACTCAGTTGCGGGGAGATCGCGCCGATACCTGGAGCGATGGACGCCAAGGTGATCAGGTTCCCCGTGGAGCGGCGCCGGTCCTCGGTCGGCCGCGACCAGGTGGCGGTCGGCTTCGGCGCCACGTCCCTCCCCGGCCCCCGGCCCGAGGGGGGCACGCCGTTCTCGGTCCTGTCGATCGAGATCCGCAGGGTCAGGCCGGCCACCTCGGCCATGGACGACGAGGTCGCCCCCCGGGTCCTGAACCGCTGCGTGCTGGCCGCCCTCGAGGTCCTGGCCCGCACCGAGGGCGCCCTGACCGTGGGCGGCACGCCCGAGCGGCCCGTGCTCCAGATCCGCTACGAGGGACCCGCCGCGGCCGGCGCGGCCGTGCTGGCCGGCGCCGAGGTCCGGGACGCCGTGCGCAGGGCCCAGCGGGCCGGCGAGGGCGAATTCCAGGTCTCCGGGGCCGTGGCCGCCGGTTCGACGTCGCGCACGGAGGCGGGGGTCCGGGTGACCCTGGGCCGCCCCGAGTCGGTGGCCGTGCGCCTGCGCGAGGCGGCCTCGGCCGGCCAGATCGTCATGTCCGACGGAGCCTGGGCGGCCTGCGAGCCCCTGGTCGAGGTCCACCCCGCCGGGGAGGTCACCATGGTCCCCGGCGCCAGGCCGGTCCAGGTCTACGCCCTCCGGGGGCTCCGGACCGAGGACCGCTAGGCACCGCTAGGCACGGCTAGGCACCGCCCGACCGCCCCGGCCGAAGGGGCGTCGGCCGCCCCGGGGCCCGTGTTCCCCCGGGCCCCACGCCATCCGGCCCGGTCCCCGCTCGGCCGGTCGGTCCCCCTCCCAGGACCTTCGTCCAGTTCTTCACGGAAACGCTCGCCCGAGGCCCGGGGACCGGGTATCCTTCCGCTCCCGGTCGAGGACGCGGCCCCACCGAGGACCCGACACGGAGGCACGGATGTTCGCCACCCGCAGAGCGAACGGCCCGAGCGAGGAACGAGGGAGGGGGCGCGCGGCCGCCGGCACGGCGCCCGACCAGGGCCCGCGCCCGAACGCCCGCCCGCCCCTCCTGCCGGCCGCCAGGAACGCCGACGTGGCCTGGGGCTTCCTCGACCTGTTGAGCCAGGGCGGCCTGGACGCCGCCCTCGACTGCTGCGCGCCCGACGTCGTGCTCCACGTCGACGCCGGGGGCTTCGGGGGCGGGGAGGAGGTCACCGCGGTGGGCCGGGAGGCCGCGGCGGCCTTCCTGGCCCGCCTGCTGGCCCCGGGCCGGACCGGCCGGATCCGGAAGAAGGGCCTGATGGTCCACGGCGGCAGGCTCGCGGTGATGGCCGCCACGGCCGACCGCGATCCCGTGATCCTCCGGTTCGCGCTCGAGGAGAGCCTGATCCGGGAGCTCTGGCTGGAGCTGTAGCCGCCGCCCGGGCCTCCGTCGCGCTCGCAGCGTGGGCCGCGGCCTCATGTCCCGCCCCTCCCCGCCGATACAAGAGTGGGGAGCGCCCGCGCGGACCCAGGCACGGATCCCGGAGGAGGAACGAAGGGGTGGACGCTGCATACTCGCCCGGAGGGTCGGGCCGACCGGCTCCGGTCGAGCGACCGGACGTGCTCCGGGCCCGCACGGCCGCGGTCGACGAGTTCGGGGCCTGGCTGCGGGCCCTGGCGGACACGCCGGACGCCTCCGACCTCCACGTGAAGGTCGGATCGGCTCCGATGCTCCGGATCGACGGGCAGCTCCACCGCCTGGACCGGGCCGCCCTGTCCCCGGCCGAGACGGCCGCGATAGCCAACTCCATCGTGCCGGGCGACCGGATGGAGCGGCTGACCGAACGGGGGGAGGTCGACTTCGCGCACTCGGTGCCGGGGGTCGGCCGGTTCCGGGCCAACGTGTTCCGGCAGAGGGGGTCCTACAGCCTCGTGCTCCGCAAGCTCAGGATCGGCGGCCCGGGCTTCGAGGAGGTGGGCCTGCCCCCCGTGGTCCGCCGGCTGGCCGACGCGCCCCGTGGGCTGGTCCTGGTCACCGGGCCGACGGGGTCGGGCAAGACCACGACGCTCGCCGCCATGCTCGAGCACGTGAACGCGACGCGGTCGGTGCACATCGTGACGATCGAGGACCCGATCGAGGTCCTGCATCCGGACAAGACGGCTTCGGTGAACCAGCGCGAGGTCGGACAGGACACCGAGTCCTTCCTGACGGCCCTGAGGGCGGCCCTGCGCCAGGACCCCGACGTGATCCTGATCGGGGAGATGCGGGACACCGAGACCGTGGCGGCGGCCCTCCATGCCGCCGAGACCGGTCACCTAGTGCTGTCGACCCTCCACACCGTCGACGCCACCGAGACCGTGAACCGGATCGTCGACTTCTTCCCCCCGTACCAGCAGAACCAGGTCAGGGTGACCCTGGCCGGGGCCCTGCGGGGCATCGTATGCCAGCGGCTCGTCCCCGCGCTGCGGGGTGGGCGGATCCCCTGCGTCGAGGTGCTGGTGAACACGGGGCGGGTCGCCGAGCGGATCGTGGACCCGGCCCTCACCGCGGAGATCCACGACGTGATGGCCGAGGGGACCTACTACGGGATGAGGACCTTCGACCAGGCCCTGCTGGAGCTGGTCGTGTCGGGAGCCGTCGGGGTGGACGAGGCGGTCGAAGCGTCGTCCCACCCGCATGACTTCCAGCTGATGCTCCAGCAGGCCGGCCACGCCGCCACGTCCTACGCGGGCTGACGGAAGCCGCCGCTCAGGCCGGGGAGAGCGGCTCGAGCGACCGGGCGATCTCCAGGACGGCGGCCAGCCGCAGCCCGGATTCCAGTCGTGTGACAACGCCTGAGGGGGCCTCCCAGACGAGGGTCGACCCCGACCGGGGTTCCGCCCGGCCCGGTCCGCCCGCCCGGAGGGACGGGAGGGGATAATGAGGCCCGGTCACCGCAAGCCGGGCGAAGCGCGCGGGCCGTATACCCAAGGGAGGCCGAGTGAGGCATCGGGCCAACGGGCCCCTGACGGCACAGGAGGAGCAACGGCTCATAGAGCGGCTTCTCGAGGGAGACGAGGGGGCGGTCCGGGACGTCTACTCCCGGTTCGCCCGCCCCGTGTTCACCCTGGGATTGCGCCTGCTCGGCAGCCCGGAGGCGGCCGAGGAGCTCACCCAGGACGTGTTCCTGGCGGCCTGGCGCAAGGCGGCCCGCTTCGACCCGGCCCGGGGCCGGCTCTCGACCTGGCTCATGTCGATCGCCCATAACCTCGCGGTCGACCGGCTCCGCCACGAGACCGGCGCCAGCCGGCCCAACCTGGTCCTCGTGGAGGAGCTGCCCGAGCGCCAGGACGCCAGCGACCTGGACCCGGTGCTGGACCGGGACGCGGCCGACCGGGCCATGGCCGTGCTGTCCCGGGGGGAGCGCAAGCTCCTGATGATGGCGTACTTCCGGGGCTACACGGCCCGGGAGATCTCGGAGATGGACGGCATCCCCCTGGGGACCGTGAAGACGAGGCTCCGCACGGCGCTGATCAAGCTCCGCCGGGCCAACCACACCAAGGAACCTTGACGATGGAATGCCTGTCGGTACGAGAACGGCTCGCCGAGCTCGCGCTGTCGGCGCTGGGGCCCGACGAGCGCGAGGGGGTCGACCGCCACCTGGAGTGGTGCGCCGGATGCCGGAAGGAGGCCGCGGAGCTCGCGGACGCGGCCGCCGTCATCGGCCGGGACCTGGAGCCCCACGACCCCCCGGCCCGGCTCGAGGCGAAGGTGGCCAGGGCCGTGGCCCAGGCCGCGGGGCGGCGACGGACCCGCCGGGTCCGCCCCGCCGGTGCCGTGGCCGTGGCGGCCAGCATCCTGGCCGTCGCCGCGGTGGCCTGGGGCGTGTTCATGACCGGCCGGGCCCGCGAGGCCCAGGCCGGCAAGCAGGCCGCCGTCCAGGCCGCGAACAGCGCCCAGCGCCTGGCCCAGCAGACCGCCCTCAAGCTGGAGCGGCTGCTCGAGGAGCTCCAGGTCCCCGACGCCGGGGCCCGTTCGCTCCAGCTCGCCCCCCCGGCCGGCGCGGTGGGGGGAGGCGGCGCCGCCGTGGTGGTGGACTCCTCGAACCAGCACTACGCGGTGGTCATCGTGGCCGGGCTCCAGGCCGAGCGGCTGCCCTACCGGGTCCTGCTCCTGACTGATGGGGAGATCGTGGCGGTGGGGGTCATCGCCGAGCTGGCCGAGGCCGACGGATCGGCCACGGCGGTGCTCGACTCGAGCACGAGCCTCTTCGGGGTGACCGACGTCGTGGTCCGCGACTCCTCCGGGAGGGAGGTCCTGGTGGGGAAGGTCCCGCCGCCGCCCACCCCGACGATCGTCGCGCTCGGCTAGCCACCCGACCCGGCCGCCGTGGTCGGGGACGCCCCGGCCGCGGTGGATCCGGGGGATGATGTCGGGGTGAGCGAGCGCGCCGGAACGGTTCCCGACGTCATCGGCATCGGGCTGGCCGGGGGCCAGGGGGTTCGGGCCCGGCCCCTCACCCTGAAGGCCCCGGGGTACCTGCGCTCCAAGGCGGCGATGTCGTTCCTGGGCCGGCGGCTGATCACGTGGGTGGCGCAGCTCCTCTCGGCCGAGGGGATCAAGCGGTACTACCTGATCGCCCACGGGAAGGAGAACCGCTACCAGATCAAGATGCTGATCGGCTACGGCGAGCACCTGGGCATCGACGTGCAGTACTCGCCGGTGAAGTACGACGCCCTGTCCACCGGGAGCGCCGACTCGGCCCTGCGGATGCTCGAGCACTGGGACCTGTCGGGCACGGCCCTCGTGTTCCCGACCGACTCGATCATCGACTTCGACCTGGAGCCGATGGTCCGCCACCACCTAAAGAGCGGGGCCGTGGTGACGATCGCCGGGATGACCAGGGCCCCCACCGAGGTGGCGGAGAAGTACGGGGTCCTCCTCACCGACCCCGGGGGGCGGGTCCTGGACTTCGTGGAGAAGCCCACCCTCGCCGAGCTCCGCGACCACTTCGAGCTGAAGGACGAGCGGGAGTTCGAGCTCCTCCCGCTGCTCACGAACGCCGGCTTCTACATGGTCGATTGCGCCGCGCTGCGGGGGCTGGCCGGGCACCCCGAGGTCGCCTCGCTGCGGCGGTCGCGCCTGGACTTCGGCAAGGACCTCCTGCCGTGGTTGGCCGCCGGGGGCCACCACGTCACCTGCCACGTGGTCCGCAGGATCGGGGACCTGGGCAACGTCGAGGACTACCTGGACACGATGGTGGACGTGCTCCACGACCGGTTCGCCTCGGTGACCCGGCACCTCGGGCCCCCGTACGACCCGTCGGCCCACGTCTGGATCGCCCCGGAGTCGCTCGCCATGCGGGACGTGCAGAGCGGCCGGACCCTGGCCGAGAAGCTGGCCGAGGGGCTCGTCACGATCGGCCCGGCCGTGAGGATCGGACGGTTCTCCGAGATCGGGCCGGGGGTGGTGATATCCGAGTCGAACCTCGACGACGACATCGAGGTGGGGGAGGGGGCGTACATCACCCGGAGCCAGGTCCGCGACGGGGCGATCGTGGGGCCCGGCGCCCGCCTGCGGAGCGCCGTGGTGGGGTCGATGGCCGAGGTCCGGTCGGAGCGCTCCCATCCCACCGTGATCGAGGACAACGTGGCGCTGGGGGACGAGGTCGTGGTGGCGCCGGGGACCCGGCTGGCCGGAAACATCTCCGTTTATCCCCGGCTCAAGGTGCCCAGCGGGATCCGAGTGCCCCGGGGTGCCGAGCTGACCGATCCGGCGGACGTCCTCGCCTACCTCTGATGCGTTTCGGACTGGCCCTTCCCCATTACGACTTCTCGTTTCCCGACGGGGGTCCGGTGACGTTCGACCGGGTGGCGGACGCGGCCCGGACCGCCGAGCGGCTGGGGTTCGACTCCGTCTGGATCTCGGACCATTTCTTCCTGTCCCTGGCCCGTTACGGTGGGGGCGACCGGCTGCACGGCTCGCTGGAACCCATGACCACCCTGGCCGGCCTGGCGCGGGTGACGGATCGGGTTCGCCTCGGCACCCTGGTGCTCTCCGCGGCATTCCGGCATCCGGCGATACTTGCAAAGATGGCCACCGCGGTGGACCTGGCGTCGGGGGGCCGGCTCGATCTGGGGATCGGAGCCGGGTGGTACCGCGAAGAATTCGATGCCCTGGGGTACGGGTTCGAGGCGACCGGAGGCCGGTTCGAGGTCCTCGAGGAGAGCTTCCGGGTGCTTCGGGCGCTTTTCTCGGAGGGTCCCGCCGACCACGACGGGCCCCGGTTCCCGCTCCGCGGAGCGTTCAACCGTCCCCTGCCCGCCCAGCGGCCCGGCCCTCCCCTGTGGCTGGGGGCCAAGGGCGGCCCCCGGGCCCTCCGCATGGCGGCCCGGCTGGCCGACGGGTGGAACACCGTGTGGCGGTGGACGGTGGACGATTACGCGGGCCGGGTCCGCGAGGCCCGGCGGATCTGCGAGGAGGAGGGACGGGACCCCGACTCGCTGCGCCTCTCGATCGGCCTGTACACGCTGGTCGGGGAGGACGACAGGGACCTGGTGGCCCGGTACCGGGCCCTCCAGCGTTGGGCGCCCGGCGGGTCGCTCGACGGCCAGCTCCTCGAGGACCACGCCAGGGGCACGCTCACCGGCACGCCGGAGCGCGTCCGGGAACTCCTCGAGGCCTTCGCCGGGCTGGGGGTGGAGGAGACCATCGTGGCCCCCGCGTCGGTCCCCTTCGCCTGGTTCGACACCTCGATGCTGGAGATCTTCTCCGAGGCCGTGATCCGGCCGGCCGCCCCGGGCTGATGGAGTTCCGGGAGGCCGTCCTGGAGGTCCTCCGTCTTGAGGGGCGCCCCCTCCACTGGACCGTGATCCAGGACCTCGCCCTCCGGCGAGGGTTCCTCGACCCGTTCACCCAGCCGGACGTCCGCCGGAACCTCCTGGCCGCCCTGGCCGAGCTGGTTCGGGACGGCGCCGTGCGCAAGGAGGACCGCGGGGTCTACGACCTGCCGTGACGCCGGATCGGGGCCGGCTCCGGATCAGCCGTTCGCCGGCTTGGCGGCCGCGGCGGTCGACTTCCGGGGTCTCCCCGGACGGCGCTTCGGCGCGCTCGCCGCGGACGGGGCGGCGACGGCGCGACGGCGTCCCGGCCGGGCCCTCCGCGCGCCGGACGTCAATTCGGCGATGTGCCGGTCGCAGAGATCCTTGACCAGGCTCCGCCGGCCGACCTTGATGTTTGCGGTCTCGCTGGCCGGCTGTCCGCAGACGTCGCACACGAGGATGACCTTCTCACCCACGGGGAACTCCTCTCGATCGGTGACGCCCAATCGTATTGGAGGTGATTGTCGGCTGCCAGATGCGTGGGGTGGAAACAGGTGGGGGCCGCCCGGCGATCAGCGCCGGTACGAGATGCGGGAGAATAGTTCGAGCTTCTCGAACACGTGGTGGGCCTCGATGTAGCGGACGGTGCCCGAACGCGAGCGCATCACCATGGAATGGGTGACGGCTCCCCGGGGGTCGTAGCGGACCCCTCGGAGGAGCGCGCCGTCGGTGATCCCGGTGGCCGCGAAGAAGACGTCGTCGCCGGAGACCAGGTCGTCGGTCATGAGCACCCGGCCGAGCTCGAAGCCGTCTTCCAGCAATCGGGCGCGTTCCTCGTCGTTGCGCGGATACAGCCGCCCCTGGATCGCTCCGCCCAGGCACTTCAGGGCCGCGGCGGCGATCACCCCCTCGGGCGTCCCGCCGATCCCCATGAGGAGGTCGATCCCCGACCCCGGCCGGGCCGCCGCGATCGCCGGGGCGACGTCCCCGTCCGTGATCAGGAAGACCTGGGCCCCCGCGTCCCGGCACCGGGCGATCAGCTCCTGATGGCGGTCCCGGTCGAGGATGACCACGGTGATGTCCTCGGGGCGGACCCCCTTGGCCTTGGCCACGGCCCGGACGTTCTCCTCGGGGGATGCCGTGACGTCGATGGCTTCCATCGCGTCGGGGCCGGTGGCCACCTTCTCCATGTAGACGGCCGCCCCGGGGAAGAGCATCGTCCCCCGCTCGGCCAGCCCGACCACGGCCAGCGCGTTGGGCTGTCCGACGGCGGTGAGTCGCGTGCCGTCGATCGGGTCGACGGCGACGTCGACGGGCGGGCCCTCCCCGTTCCCCACGCGCTCGCCGTTGTAGAGCATCGGGGCGTGGTCCTTCTCGCCCTCGCCGATCACGACCACGCCGTCCATCGAGACGGTGTCGAGCATGAGGCGCATCGCGTCGACGGCCGCCGCGTCGGCGGCCTCCTTCTGGCCCCGACCCACCCACCGGCCGGCCGCCAGGGCGGCGGCCTCGGTCACCCGTACCAGCTCGAGGGCGAGGTTGCGGTCCGGACGCTGGTTCTCCATCAGCTCAGAGCACCTCCAGGAGCGCTTCGGGTGGGACGCCTTCGAACAGCACCCCGTGGACGGCGGCATGGTACGGGAGGTCGGCCCCGACCCGCTCGGCCAGGACCCTCACGTCGCGGGCGGCCTCCACGCCTTCCACGGTGAGCCCCTGCTCGGTGAGCCTGGCCAGCGTGGCCCCGGGGTCCTCGCCCGTCCCGACCAGCTCGCCGTACAGGCGGTTGCGACCTCCCAGCCCGGTGACCAGGACGTCGCCGATCCCGGCCAGCCCCCTGGCCGTCTCGGGCCGCCCTCCCAGCCGCTCGACGAGGACGGCCATCTCGCCGACGGCCGTCGCGAATAGCGCCGCCTTGGCGTTGCGGAGCTCGCGCTGGCGGATCCGGGCCATGCCGTCGACGATCCCCATCCCGATCGCGGCCACGTTCTTGGTCACGGCGCAGAGCTCGGCGCCGGCCACGTCGTCGCTGTAGCGGACCTGGTAGGTGGGGGAGTCCAGGACGGCGCCGGCCCGCCGGGCGTCGTCGACCCGGGACGAGGCCCACAGCGCCGCGGTGGGGACCTGCTGGGCGAGCTCCGGGGCCAGGCAGGGCCCGGCCACGGCCACCACGGCCGGGCCCGGGATCTCCTCGGCGTAGACCTCCGAGGGACGCTTGAGGGTCTCCCTCTCCAGGCCCTTGGTCACCGAGATCACCGCGGCGGCACCGGCCGCGGCCCGGCCGACCATCCGGGCCAGCGAGCGGATCCCCGCGGAGCTCGCGGCCATGACCGCCACCTCGCATCCGTCGGCGGCCCGGTCGAGCTCGTCGGGCCCGTGGACCGATAGGGAGGACGGCAGGTGCTCGGGCAGGGCCGGATGGCTGCCCGTGGTCCGCATGGCCTCCAGGACCCGCCCGTCGAACGGGGTGGCCCACAGCGCCGCCTCCAGGCCCAGGCGGGCCGCATGGATGGCCATGGCCGTCCCCATGGCCCCGGCCCCGAACACGGTCACGCGAGCCAGTTTCGCGCCTCCCCGATCGTCCTCGGCCGCCCGGGATGTCCGGGGCGGAGGGCCGGCTCCCGGAGCCCGGACCCAGCCAAACGATAATGCCCCCATGTCGGCCCGGCACCTCGGCCTGCTGCTCCTCGGCGTGGTGGCCATCTCGTTCGCCGCGATCCTGGTCCGCCTGGCCGACGCGCCCCCCCTGGCGGTGGCCTTCTACCGGAACGCGATCGCGGCGGCCATCCTCGTGCCCCTGGCGGTGGCCCGACACCGCCGGGAGCTCCTGTCGCTCCGCCGGCGGGACGTGGCCCTGGCCGTCCTGGCCGGAGCCCTGCTCGCCGCCCACTTCGCCTCATGGATCCCGTCGATCACGCTGACCACGATCGCCGCGAGCACCGTCCTGGTCGAGACCCAGCCGGTGTGGGTGGGCCTGGCCGGTCACTTCTTCCTGGGGGAGCGCCTCCACCGCCGGGCCGGCCTGGGCATCGCCGTCGCCCTGGGCGGGGCGGCGGTGGTCGCCGGGGGAGACGTGGGGCTCTCCGGGGACGCGATGCTCGGGGACCTGCTGGCCCTGGGGGGGGCGGTCGCCGGGGCGGGCTACTACCTGGCCGGCCGGGACCTCCGCCGCCGGCTCTCGGTCCTCGCCTACGTGGCCATCGCCTACTCGAGCTGCGCCGCGGTGCTGATGGTGGCCATGGTCGGCGCCGGCACCCCGTTCCTCGAGTTCCCGGCCGGCACGTGGATGGCCTTCCTGGCCATGGCCCTGGTCCCCCACATCCTGGGCCACACCGTTCTCAACTACCTGCTCGGCTTCCTGGAGGCCACGGTCATCGCCGTCGCGGTGATGGCCGAGCCGGTCGGAGCGACGATCCTGGCCCTGGCCTTCTTCGGGGAGGTCCCGTCGTGGTCGGCGCTGGTCGGCGGTCCCCTGGTCCTCATGGGAATCTACGTCGCGATCCGGGCCCAGGGCCGGCGGGTGGCCCCGGCACCCGTGGACTGACGCGGGTTCCTCGCCCGCGCCCCGGCCGTGGGTTCCTTGCCCGAGCCCCGGTCCGGTCGTACGGTCGGCGGCATGGATCCCAGGCTCCGCCGCCTCCTCGTGGCCGCCACCGTGGTGCTCGGGTTCCTGGCGGCCTTCCTGGGCGGGGTGCTCTTCGAGCGGACCGTCGGTGGGGAGCGGGCCGGGGACGGGGGCTCGACCACCGGGGCTCCGGACGAGACCCCGCGGCCCACGGGCACCGGTCAGCTCACGATCGACACGGGCGGCGTCCCGGGCGCGACGACCGAGCCCCCGGGCAGCCCGATCACGCCGCGCGGAGAGGTCCTTCGGGTCGGGGACCAGCGGGTGGTGGCGGCTCCGGAGAGCGCCCCCTGC
>JACQTL010000277.1 GCA_016210805.1 Actinomycetota bacterium
CCCCCGCGGCCGTGGCCGTGGCTCGGTTCACGAGGTTCGTGATGCCGAGATCGAGGGAGAGCAGCTCGCCCTCCTCGAAGGGGGAGAGGACCCGATCCGCGAACCCGGCGGCGTGCAACGTCCGCCAGAACCGGTTCCCGGGCCGGGCGAAGTGATGCCCGACCGCGCCCGAGTACAGGCCGGGGTTGATCCCGCAGAACAGCACGGCCAAGCCGGGGGCGATCACGTCGGGTACCGTGCGGCCCTCCGCCTCGGCGACCTGCTCGCGGGTCGGCCTCCAGGGCGCGGCCTCAGCCAACGAGCTCACGGACGGCCGGGATCACCTCGCGGGCCAGCAGCTCGCGCTGCTCGGCCCGGTCCCCGGCCACCCAGAGGTTCAGCACGGAGAACCCCTCGCGCGCGAAGCCGGCCAGTCGCTCGGCGACCTGCTCGGCCGACCCCTTCACCTTGGTGGGGTCGTCGGAGGGCTCGCCGCCGATCCGCACCCCGACGTTGAACGCGAACGTGATCCCGGCGGGATCCCGGCCGGCCTCCTCGGCGGCCCGGCGGATCCGGTCCATCTTGGGCTTGATCTCGCCGACGTAGGCGAGCGAGGGGAGCCAGCCGTCGGCCACCCGCCCGGCCACGCCCAGGGCCCGGTTCCCGTAGACCCCCAGCCAGATGGGGATGGGCCTGGCGGGCTTGGGCTCGAGCCGGGCGCCGCTCGTCGAGAGGTGCTCCCCGCGGAAGTCCACCTCGGGCTCTGTCCAGGCCGTCCGGATGAGCCTGACGGCCTCCTCCAGCGCGGCGATCCGCTCGCCTGGGGTGCCGCCGGGGAGGCCCAGGGCCCCGAAGTCCCTGGCGGCGCTCCCCGAGCCGAGGCCCAGGATCAGCCGGCCCCCGGACATCCGGTCGAGCGTCTCCGCCATCTTGGCCAGGAGGATGGGGGGCCGGTGGGGGAGGGCCAGCACGTTGGTGAGGAGCCCGATCCGGGAGGTCCTCGCCGCGACCCAGGTGAGGAGGGTCCAGGTCTCCAGGGAGGGAGTGTCGACGAACGGGTGGTCCCACACCGACACCAGGTCGAACCCCAGCTCCTCCGCGTGCTGCGCGTCGCGAACGGGGTCGCCGGACGACGTGGGGGGTGAGGGGATCAGCGAGACGCCGAACAAGAGGTCCATGCACACGAGTCTACGGGGACCTACGATCGACGCCGTGCGCGCCATCCGGATCCCCATCCCCGTGGCCGTGTACTGGGTGATCGTCGTGGCGCTCCTCGCCGTCGGCCTGGTCTCGATCCTGTCGATCGGGGTCGTGTTCCTGGTGGCCGGCCTGGCCATGGCCGCGGCCGGCCCGATGGGGTGGCGGCCGGCGGTCCTGCGCCCGATCCCGGCCGCCGCCGCCGCCTTCCTGGTCGGCTACTGGCTGCTCGCTCCGCTCCAGTGCCACGGGCTTGTCCACCCGGCCACGGGCCTCCGGTTCACCTCGTGCTTCTCCCTGGTGGGGATCGAGTACTCGGGCACGGGCACGTACGACCCGAGCCACCTCCCCGCGGTGCTGGGCGGCGTGGGGCTCGCGGCGCTGGTGGCTGCCGGCGTGGCCTGGGGCGTCCGGCGCCGGGCGTCGGGGAAAGAGGCTCGGTCGTAGACTGAGGGGCTGAGCTCGCCCGGACGCGAAGGAGACCGGCCATGACGTCATCGGTGATCGTCTCGGGGGCCCGGACCCCGATCGGGAAGTTCTCGGGAGCCTTCAGGGACCTGGCCGCCGTGGACCTGGGCGCAGCGGCGATCCGGGCCGCGCTGGAGCGGGCCGGGATCCCCGGCGACCGGGTGGACTACGTGATCATGGGCCAGGTGATCCAGGCCGGGGCCGGCCAGATCACCGCCCGGCAGGCCGCGATCGGGGCGGGGATCCCCAAGGAGGTCCCCTCGATCACGATCAACAAGGTGTGCCTCTCCGGCCTGAACGCGATCGCCCTGGCCGACCAGCTGATCCGGGCCGGCGAGGTGGAGGTCGTCGTGGCCGGCGGCATGGAGTCGATGACCAACGCGCCCTACCTGCTCCCCAAGGCCCGGTTCGGGGCCCGCATGGGGAACGCCGAGCTGGTCGACTCGATGATCTACGACGGCCTGTGGTCAACGTTCACGGACCGTCACATGGGCGACTCCTCGGACGACCTGAACGACGAGTTCGAGATCTCCCGGGAGGACCAGGACGCCTGGTCCGCTCGGAGCCACCAGAGGGCCCACGAGGCCTGGGAGTCCGGGCGTATGGCCGAGGAGGTCGTCGCCGTCGAGGTCCCCCAGCGCAGGGGGGACCCGGTCCCGGTCGGGCGCGACGAGGGGATCCGGCCCGACAGCACCGCGGAGTCGCTGGCCGGCCTCCGCCCGGCGTTCCGCAAGGACGGGACGATCACGGCGGGGAACGCCTCCCAGATCTCCGACGGCGCGGCGGCCACCGTGGTGATGAGCCGGACGAAGGCGGAGGAGCTGGGGGTGGAGCCCCTGGCCGAGATCGTCGCGCACGGGATGAGCGCGGAGAGGTACGCCTACCTCCACACGGTACCGGCCCTCGCCCTGCAGAACGCGCTGAAGAAGGCGGGGAAGGACATCCACGACCTCGGGCTGGTCGAGATCAACGAGGCCTTCGCGTCGGTGGCCATCAACTCCACGCGGATGCTCGGGGCCTCGGAGGACCTGGTCAACGTGAACGGGGGGGCCGTGGCCCTCGGCCACCCCATCGGGGCCAGCGGGGCCCGGCTCGTGCTGACCCTGGCCCACGAGATGCGCCGGCGGGGCGTCGAGCTCGGGGGAGCCACGCTGTGCGGCGGGGGAGGGCAGGGAGACGCACTGATCGTCAGGAACCCGGCGGCACACTAGTCTGAGCCAGACTAGTAGCGACGAGGAGGAGCCGGTGGAGGGGAAGGACGCGTTCTCGCTGTCGGAGGAGCTCGAGGTGGTCCGCGGGCTGGTCCGGGAGATCTGCGAGGAGCTGGTCGCCCCCCGGGCCGCGGAGATCGACGAGACCGACGAGTGGCCCGAGGACGTGTACAAGGTCCTCGTCGAGAACGAGCTGATGGGCGTGGGCTACCCGGAGGAGGCCGGCGGAGCCGGGGGAGGCTCGCTCACGTTCGCAGTCTTCATCGAGGAGCTCTCCCGCGTATCGGCCGGGGTGGCCCTCACCCCGCTGGTGGCCCGGCTGGGCTGGATCCCGTACATGCTCGGGGGGCCCAAGGACCGGGCCGACCGGGTCGCCGGGTCCATCGCCCGGGGCGACCTGCTGATGTCGTACTGCCTGACCGAGCCGAACAGCGGGTCCGACTCGGGGGCCATGCAGACCCGCTACGAGCGGACCGACGCCGGGTGGCGCCTTTCCGGGACGAAGCGCTTCATCACCGGGGCCGGGGTCTCCCACGGCTACGCGGTGTTCGCCACGAAGGACCCGACCCTCCGGACCAAGGGCATCTCGGCCTTCTACGTGTCCAGGGACGACCCAGGGGTCTCGTTCGGGAAGGCCGAGCACAAGATGGGGATCCACGGCTCGCCGACCCGCGAGGTGTACCTGGAGGGGGTGGAGATACCCGAGGACCGGCTGATCGGCGAGGAGGGGCGGGGGTTCACGTACGCCATGCAGACCCTTGACTACTCCCGCCCGTCGATCGGGGCGCAGGCCCTGGGGATCGCCCAGGGCGCGTTCGACTTCGCGGCCCGGTACCTCACCGAGCGGGAGCAGTTCGGGCAGAAGCTGGCCGGGTACCAGGGGCTCCAGTGGATGCTGGCCGACATGGCCATGGCCATCGAGGGGGCCCGGCTACTGGTCTACCGGTCGGCGGCGGCGGTGGACGCCGGGGATCCCCGGATGAGCTACTGGGCCTCGATCGCCAAGTGCGTGGCCAGCGACGTGGCCATGAAGGTGTCCACCGACGCCGTGCAGCTCCTGGGGGGCTACGGCTACATGCGCGAGTACCCGGCCGAGCGGTTCATGCGCGACGCCAAGATCACCCAGATCTACGAGGGCACGAACCAGATACAGCGCGTCGTGATCGCCCGCCACCTCCTGAAGGGCCTCGGCGCGCTGTAACCAACTTCTCCGCGGATCGTCCATCGTTCCTTCCCGGGGGAACCCCAACCGTGCTTCCATCCGTCCCAGGTGCACGGGTGGCGGGAGGAGGGGGGAGCCGGATGCGGACCAGCCGGGGGATAGTGGGGATCGCGGCGCTCCTCGTGGGCATGCTTGCGGGGGTCCCCCCCGCGATGGCCGCGCCGACCTGCCAGGGGCTCACGGCCACCGTGGTGGGCACGAAGGGCGACGACGTCCTCATCGGCACGGCCGGCGACGACGTGATCGTCGCGTTCTCGGGGAAGGACACGATCCGGGCCGGGGCCGGGGACGACGTGGTCTGCGCGGGGAGGGGATACGACTCCGTCTTCGGGCAGGAGGGGGCGGACCGCCTGTTCGGAGGGTTCGGGAACGACACCCTGAACGGAGGGCCCGGGGGCGATCTCGTCTCCGGGGGCAGCGACGCGGATCACGTCTTCGGGGGGACGGGGAACGACAGGCTGCTCGGGGGGCACGGCAGGGACGTCCTCGTCGGGGGGGCCGACACGGACGTGGCCGACTTCGCCGGCGCCCCCGGGGGTGTGGACGTCGACCTGGGGGCCGGCACCGCCACCGGCGAGGGGGAGGACACCCTGGCCAGCGTGGAGGGCGCCATCGGGTCCCCGTTCGCCGACGAGATCCGCGGGGACGAGGGCCCCAACGCGCTGGCCGGCCTGGCCGGGGACGACGTGCTGTCCGGGCGGGCCGGCGACGACGTCCTCCTCGGCAACGAGGGGTCGGACCGCCTGTTCGGAGGGGCCGGCGACGACCTCGTCCGAGGGGGGGCGGGGGACGACGAGGCCGCCGGAGGACCGGATGACGACACCGTGGTCGGCAACGACGGCGACGACGAGCTCGACCTGGTCGGCGACAGCGCGGGGGCCGACGTGCTGTCCGGGGGGCCGGGCGACGACCGGCTGGCCGGCGGCGCCGGCCCCGACGCGCTCGAGGGAGGCGGGGGCGTGGACTGGGCCGACTTCTCGGCCCTGGGGGCCGGGGTGACCGTGCTCCTCGGGAAGGGGACGGCCGACGGGCCGGCCCACGACACGCTCGAGGGCGTGGAGAACGTCCTCGGAACGCGGTTCGCCGACACGCTCGTCGGGAACGGTGCCGACAACCGGCTGGTGGGCGGCGACGGAGCCGACAAGGTGTCCGGTGGGGACGGGGTCGACCACGTGGTCGGCGGCCCGGGGCCCGACACCCTCCGGGGCGGCGACGGGGACGATCGGGCCTTCGGCGGCGACGGGGCGGACCTCGTCCAGGGAGGCCAGGGCCGGGACGAGCTCCGTGGCCACGCCGGCGACGACCGGGTGTTCGGGGGCGATGGGAACGACGAGCTGTTCGGCGGGGGCGGCGATGACCTCCTGGACGGAGGGCCCGGCAACGACGTCTGCTCCGGCGGGGAGACCACGCGGAGCTGCCACCCCCCGGTTTGACATCCTCGGTCGGGCTGGGTTCGCTTCCGGCCGTGACCGGTCGCCGGCTTCCCCGCCCATCCACCTTCTCGATCGTGGCCACCGACCCCGAGGCCGGCGAAGTGGGCATCGGGGTGCAGTCGAAGTTCCTGGCCGCCGGGGCCCTGGTGCCGTGGGCCCGGGGCGGGGTCGGAGGCGTGGCCACCCAGGCGCTGGCCGACGTGAGCTTCGGGCCCCGGGGACTCGACCTCCTGGCCGAGGGGCTCTCGCCCCGGGCCGTCCTCGACCGGCTCCTCGAGGAGGACGACCAGCGGGAGCACCGGCAGGTCGGCGTGGTGGACGCTCACGGAGCTTCGGCCTCGTTCACCGGCTCGGAGTGCTTCGAGCACGCCGCGTCCGCCACCGGCCCAGGGTACGCCTGCCAGGGCAACATCCTGGCCTCGGATCGCGTGGTCCCGGCCATGGCCGGGTCCTTCGAGGGGAGCGTCGGCCGGCCCCTGGCCGAGCGGCTCGTGGAGGCCCTGAGGGCCGCCCAGCGGGAGGGCGGCGACCGTCGGGGGATGGAGGCCGCCGGCTTGGTGGTGGCCAGCCCGGGGGGCGGCTACGGGGGGACCCACGACCGGGCCGTGGACCTCCGCGTCGACCACCACGACGACCCGATCGAGGAGCTCTCCCGCCTGCTGTCCCTGCACCGGTTCTACTTCGAGCGGCCGGCCGACGAGGACCTGATCGCCGCCGATGCCACGCTCGAGGGCGAGATCGCCCGGATGCTGACCGGGCTGGGCAGGCTCGAGCCGGGACGGGACCTGTGGGACGCCCTCTTCGACTACATGGGCTGGGAGAACCTGGAGGAGCGATGGGCCGGCCGGGGCCGGATCGACCCCAGGGTCCTCGACCACCTCAGGACCCAGGCCGGCTCCGGCCGCTCCTCGTAGCGTCCCCGCCCCGCCCCCTGGGCCGTGTCGGCGGCGGCCGGTAGGCTACGGCCATGCTCAAGCTCCGGGCCGATCCGTGGATGCCCGACCACGGGATGGGCTACGAGGTGACACCGGACGATGGCCCCGCCCCGACGACCGACCCCTTCGTGGAGAGCCGGGACTGGTCGTCCCCCATCCCGTCGGTCCCCGGTCCGGACGGGCCGGTCTGGTTCGTGGACGGCGTGCGTCGGGTCGAGGTTCGGCTGGTGGCCGAGGAGGGGGGGCGGCGGGTGCCCGGGCTCTTCGGCTCCCACGCGGTGGGCACGGTGTGCTCCGACGGGAAGGCCACGTTCGGCGAGCACCGGGTCGGCCGGGCCCTCGTGCTGGGCGGGGGGCTCCAGCCGGAGCCGGTGGAGGTCGTCGTGGGGGGCACGATCCTGTCCTACGCGCCCGTGGCCGAGCCGGGCACGGACCCCAACAAGCCCCTGTGGCGCCTGCAGCAGGAGATGCGCCAGGCGGAGGCGGCCCTGGCCGCCAGCCTGGCCGGGGAGGCCGACCGGCTGGTGGTGGTGGACGGTCCCCTCACCCGGCTGGACCCGACGGCCTGCCCCGTGGTGGGCATGGTCAAGCGCTACCAGCACCAGTACCTCGCCCCGGAGCAGGAGGCCCTCGTGGGGGTGCTGGCTCCGGGGGAACGGACCCCGCTCTTCGCCCTGGGGATCCCGAACGAGCCCGTCCAGCGCCTGGCCTGGTACACGCGGCTGGTCCCCTGGCGGCCCCCGTGGCACGACCACGCGGGCGTCGTGCGCTGCGAGGTCCCCGCGGGGCTCGGCCTCGACCGGGCCGTGGAGGTGGCCGGGCGGGTTAGCGCCCTCCTACCGGGCTACGCCGGCCGGCCCACCGACCCCCGGGCGCCGCAGAACCTGGCCCCGGTGGCCGGGCTGGAGGCCTGGCTGACCCACCGGATGGGGCACCGGGCCATCGTGCGCCGGGCCCTCTTGGAGCACCTCTTCCGGGAGGCGGCATGAGCGAACCGCGGCGAGCGGGGGACGTCTCGGAGCAGGTCGGGATGGTCCTGGGGACCGACGACTCCACGCCGCTCTCGTTCTGGGTCGGGGTGGACGACGCCTCGTACCTCCAGCTCGACGACGCCGTGTTCGTGGACACCGAGGTCCCCGGCCGGGGGACGCTGAGGATCGCCGGCATCGTCCAGAACGTCAGGGCCCGGCACGAGGGGGCCACCTTCGACACCGACGTCTTCCTGGTCGACCGGGGCGTCCTGCCCGTCGAGACCGCCGTGGCCGCCGAGGTGGTCGCCACCCGGTTCGAGCCCGAGGTCTTCGTGCCCCCGATGCCCGGGCGCGCGGCGTTCCGGGCCCGGGGGAAGGACCGCGACGAGGCGATGTACTTCGATCAGATGACCCGGAGGGTGCCGGCCGGCCTGTCCCGGGACGGCGAGCCGGTGTTCCTGGACCTCGAGTTCCTGGACGGGACCCGAGGGGCCCACGTGAACATCTCCGGCATCTCCGGGGTGGCCACGAAGACCACGTACGCCCTTTTCCTCGTGTACGCGCTGTTCCACTCCGAGGTCCTTGGGGCCTCCGGGGTCAACGCCAAGGCCCTGGTCTTCAACGTGAAGGGCGAGGACCTGATGTGGCTGGACCGGCCCAACGCCCGCCTGTCCGAGGCCGACCGGGCCGACTACGAGGCCCTGGGTCTCCCGGCCGGCCCGTTCGGGTCGGTGGGCCTGTGGGCCCCGCCCCGGTCCCGGGCCTCGGGAGCTGCCGTGCCGGCCGTGGAGGGCAGGGCCACCGGGGTCACCGCGTACTACTGGACCGTCCGCGACTTCGTGAGGGAGCAGTTCCTGCGGTTCATGTTCGCCGAGGCCGAGGACGAGCGGTCCCAGATCGCGGACCTGGTGGCCCGGGTGGAGAGCTACCTGGACCGGGAGTGCGTGGACGACCCCGAGCACGACGCCACGGTGGTTCACGAGCCGACCGGCCGGGCGGTCACGACCTTCGACGACCTGTGCGAGCTGATCCAGTCCGAGCTGGAGGTCGACGGGAGCCCGTGGCGGGGCCGGCTGTCGGACGCCACGATCGCCGCGTTCCAGCGCCGCCTGGACGCCGGGCGGTTCCGGATCCGCGACCTGATCTGGGGCCGGGAGGCCGAGGACCCGGCGAGCCACCGGATCGACTGGGAGTCCAACCAGGTCACGGTGGTCGACATCCACAACCTCCACGACCGGGCCAAGCGGTTCGTGACCGGGGTCGTGATCAAGCGGCTGTTCGAGCACAAGGAGCGGATGGGCCGCCGCGAGCCCCTCCACTTCCTGGTCCTCGACGAGCTGAACCGCTACGCGCCCAGGGACGGATGGAGCCCGATCAAGGAGGTCCTGCTCGACGTGGCCGAGCGGGGACGCTCGCTGGGCATGATCCTGGTCGGCGCGGAGCAGACGGCCAGCGAGGTCGAGAGGCGCATCATCGCGAACTCGGCCTTCCGGGTGGTGGGACGGCTCGACACAGCCGAGGCGGCCAGGGCGGAGTACGGGTTCCTCCCCGCCGTGACCCGCCAGCGGGCCGGGATCCTGAAGCCGGGGTCGATGATCCTCCAGCAGCCCCACATCCCCGTCCCGCTCCAGATCCGCTTCCCCTTCCCGTCCTGGGCCACGCGGGCCGACGAGGCCGCGGCTCCCGGCGGGGACCCGTTCGCGCCGTTCGAGGGGGACTAGGGCCCGGTGCGGCTGCTCCACTCCGGCGACTGGCACGTCGGGAAGACGATCCGGGGGCGCTCCCGGATGGCCGAGTTCGAGGGGGCGCTCGACCAGGTCGTCGGCATCGCCGTGGAAGAGGGCGTCGACGCGGTCCTCCTGGCCGGCGACCTCTACGAGCACAGGAGCGCCGCCCCCGACGCGGACGCCCTGGTGTTCGACGCGCTGGTCCGGCTCCACGAGGCCCGGATCCCCGTGGTGGCCATCCCCGGGAACCACGACTCGGCGCCCCGGTTCGAGGCGGTGGCCAAGCTGCTCAAGGCGGTGGACGTGGACATGGCCGCGCGGGTCCTCCCGCCGGACCGGGGCGGCGTGGTCGAGGTGCCGGCCCGCGACGGCGGGGCCCGGGCCCTGGTGGCCTGCGTCCCGTTCGTCCCACCCAGGCGGTTCGGCAGCGCCGTGGAGCTGTTCGAGGCCACCGAGCGCTGGTTCCAGGACTACGCGGAGGGCATGGGCCGGCTGCTGGAGGCCATGGCCACGGGGTTCCGGGGCGACGCCGTGAACGTCGTCCTGGCCCACCTGTACGCCTCCGGCGCGAAGCTGGGAGGCGGGGAGCGCGAGGTCACCGTGGGCATGGACTACGCGGTGCCGGCGTCCCGGTTCCCGGCCGACGCGAGCTACGTCGCGCTGGGCCACATCCACAGGCCCCAGAAGGTGCCGGGCCTCGCCGCGCCGGGCCGGTACGCGGGATCGCTGATCCAGCTCGACTTCGGCGAGAAGGAGCAGGGGAAGTCGGTGGTCCTGGTGGACGCGGAGCCCGGACGGCCCGCGAAGGTCCGCGAGGTGCCGATCACCGCCGGCCGGCCCCTCCTGGACTTCGAGGGGACGCTCGACGAGCTGGCCGCCCTGGCCGGGAGCTCCGACGGCGCCTACCTGCGGGTGTTCGTGAAGACGGAAGGGCCGGTTCCCGGGATGGCCGACCGCGTGCGCGAGCTCCTCCCGGACGCGGTGGACGTCCACCTCAGCTACTCGCGGGACGACGGCGGGGACGATCGGGGGCCGCCCCTGTCCAGCCTCAAGCCCCGGGAGCAGTTCCTGGCCTACTACCGGGCCACCCACGGCGCCGACCCCGACGACGGCCTCCTCCGGGCGTTCGACGAGGTGGCCACGGCCATGGACGAGGGCTGAGCCGTGCGCCCGGTCAGCCTGCGGATGAAGGGGTTCACGGCCTTCCGGGACGAGCAGGCCATCGACTTCGACGGGCTGGACCTGTTCGCCATCGTGGGGCCGACGGGGTCGGGGAAGTCGTCGGTGCTCGACGCCATCACCTACGCCCTGTTCGGGGTGGTGGATCGAGTGGACAAGAAGTCGGTTCGCCAGATGGTCAGCCAGGGACAGCCCCGGATGGCCGTGACCCTGGAGTTCGAGGTCGGGGAGGCGCGGTACCGGGTGACCCGGTCCATGCCGTCCGGGGGCGGCGGGAGCAAGGTCCAGGTGGAGCTCCGGGAGGACGGCGACTGGAGGCAGGCCGGCGAGGGCTCCGATCGGGTCAAGGATGCCGACGCGATGCTCCGGGGCCTGGTCGGGCTGGACTTCGAGGCCTTCACGCGCTCGGTGCTGCTGCCCCAGGGCAAGTTCGCGGAGTTCATGACCGGGGACGCCGCGGAGCGCAGGGACATCCTCACCGAGCTGCTCGACCTCGGCTACTTCGAGCGGATGGCCAGGCACGCCCGGGCCCTGGCCCGGGACGACTACGCCAGGGCCGGGGCGAAACAGGAGCTGATCGGGACCCAGTACCTGGGGGTGACCCCCGAGGCCCTGGAGGACGCCAGGCGACGGGCTGCTGCGGCGGTCGAGCGGGAGCGGGGTCTGGCCGCCGCGGAGGACGCGGTGAGGAAGGTCCACGACCGGTGGGAGCGGTCGGCCGCCGAGGTGGATGCCATCCGGTCCTGCGCGGCGGACGTGCGGGACGGTGCCGGCCGGGCCCGGGGGGCGGCCGTGACGCTGGCGGACGTGGCGGCCGGCATGGCTGAGGCGAGCTCTCGGCTGGAGGCGGGGAGGGCGGACGTACAGGCCGCCGTCGAGGAGCACGAGCTCGCCGCGAAGTCGAGGGCCGAGGCCGAGGCCGCGTGGGGCGGGGCCGCCGACCTCGCGGCGCTCCGGGTCAGGGCCGAAGGGCTGGCCGCAGCGGAGCGCTCGTTGGAGGAGGTCCGGGCCGAGCTCGAGCGGACGGAGGCCGCCCGCCCGGGGCTGGAGGCGGTCGGGGAGGCGGCCCGGTCGGGCGTGGCCCGGGCGGAGGAGGCCATGGCCGAGGCCGAGGAGGCGGTGGAGGCCGCCGAGCGCGCCAGGGAAGAGGTCCTCCATGCCGACAGGGTCGCCGCGGTGGTGGCCGGTCTCTCGGTGGGCGACCCCTGCCCCGTGTGCGGGGAGCCGCTCCGCGAGGTTCCAGCCGGCCCCGCGGCGGCCAGGCTGAAGGCCGCGGAGCGCGAGCTGGCCGTCGCCCGGACGGGGCGCGAGAGGGCCGGCCGGGGGCTGGAGGAGGCCCGGGAGGCCACCCGGAAGGCCGAAAGCGCCTTGGCGGAGGACGATCGGGAGAGGGACCGGCTGAACCGCGGGGCCCGGGAAGCGGATACGTCGCTCGCGGCCCTCCGGAAAGAGCTGACGGCCGCCCTCGGGGGGCCGGCCAGGGGGGCCCGACGGGCGGCCCTCCCCGACGACCCCGTGGCGGAGGTCGTCCGGCGGGAGGAGGCCCTCGGGGGCCTGGTGGATGCGGAGAGGGCGTCGGAGCCGCGGCTCCGCCAGGCCGAGGAGAGGCTCCGGGCGGCCGAGGGGTCCCGGGAATCCCTGCTGGCCGGGGCGGCCACCGAGCGAGCCAGGCTGGAGACCCTGGGGGCGGAGGCCCTGGCCGGGAGGGCGGCCGCGGCCGCCGGGCCCGGCCTCCCGGTCCCCGAGGTGGCCGGGGAGCTCCCGCCGGCCGACGACCCGAAGGCCCTGCTCGAGGCGGCCGGGGCCCTGGCCGATGCCCTGGAGGGGCTGGCCGTTGCGCTGTCGTCGGCCGCAGACGCCAGGGCTGCCGCCGAGGGCGAGCTCCTGGAGGAGGCCGCCGGGCTGGTGGACGGGCTCGTGGACGCCTCGGCCGCCGGCTCACTGGCCGAGCTGCTCCAGGCGGTGGCCGCGGAGGCCAAGGTCGCCGTCGAGGCCAGGGTCCAGGTCGAGCAGGAGACCGAGCACCTCGAGCGGGACCTGGGCAGGCTGGGGGAGATCCAGGCGGAGCTCCGGGCCCTCCGAGCCCGGGTCGAGGTCTACCAGGCACTGGGCCGGGAGCTCCAGGCCGACCGCCTGATCTCGTTCCTCCAGGGCGAGGCCCTCCGCCTGCTCGCCGTGGCCGGCTCGGCCCGGCTGTCCGAGCTATCGGGGGGCCGCTACGAGCTCGTCTACCGGGAGGACCGCTTCGAAGTGGTGGACCGTTGGAACGGCGACGAGGCCCGGAGTGTCCGGACCCTCTCCGGAGGGGAGACCTTCCTGGCCTCGCTGGCCCTGGCCCTGGCCCTGGCCGAGCAGGTCCGCACGCTCGCCGTGACCGACCGGGCCTCGCTCGACTCCCTGTTCCTGGACGAGGGGTTCGGCGCGCTCGACCCCGAGGCCCTCGAGGTGGTGGTCGAGGCCCTGGAACAGCTCGGGGGCGACGGGCGGATGGTGGGCGTGATCACCCACGTCCGCGAGCTGGCGGATCGGATGCCGGTGAGGATCGAGGTCCAGAAGTCCCCGAGGGGCAGCCGCCTGCTTCGAGTGGGGTGAGGGCGCCCGGCGCGCCTACGGGCGGTCGTCGCCGCCGGCCAGGATGGCCACCCCGAGCCCGATCAGCAGGATGGGGACCACCACGACCGCCCGGAGGTCGATCACGTCGGCGCTCTCCAGCAGGAACAGGACCCCCAGGACGATGAACAGGAGCCCGGCCACCAGCGAGGTCCGGTTCCAGCCCCGGGGACGGTCAGCGCCCACGGCGCACCTCCACCTGCCCCAGGCCGACCGACAGCGTCAGCCGGAGGGAGCCCTCGGACCCGCCGCCGTCCGACACCCGGGCGTCCACGTCGATACCCGAGTCCTCCCGGTCGAGCAGCTTCAGCTGGCCGGCGCCCACGTGTCCCTGCACGACCACCGGGGTGTCCGGCGGCAGGATCACCACGAGCTGTCCGATGCCCACGCTCATGTCGATCACGGTGGTCCCGGCCGGGAGGTCGTCGACGTCCGACAGGTTCACGGTGAGCTGGCCCACGGCCAGGCGATACTCGCCCCTCACGTCCGCGAAGGCCCGGGCCCGCACGTCGCGCTGGCCCACGCCGCCGGCCAGCTCCACGTCCACGGCCGATGCCAGGGCCATGAGCAGGGCCAAGATCGACCCGAAGACGATCAGCCCCTTGTTGCGGCCGGTCCTGGCCAGGACGAGCAGGGCGACCCCCACGACGATGAGCAGGGCGGCCAGGCCGGTGGCCACGGACACGTCCACGGCGCCGACCGCGTCGAGCAGCCAGGCCAGGCCGAGCACGATGAGGAAGGCCCCCATGACGATGGAACCGGTCGACCGGGCCCGGGCGGTGGGCCGGGGGGTGGGGGCCAGCGGCCTGGTCGGCTCCGGGCCGCGCGCCGCTGGAGCGGGAGGCGGGGGCTCCTCGGGCGCGTCCCCCGCGGGGCGGTCCTCCGGGGGGCGCTCGCCGGTCATCTCCTCGCCCTCCGCGGGATGATCACGGCGCCCACCGCGATGAGGACCAGCCCGATCACGACCTGGCCGGCGATGGCTCCTCGCTGGTCGGCAGGTTCCTGCACGCCTGTTCCTTCCGGCAGTCTGGTTCCGGGGCCCGGAGCGATGCCCCGTGGCCACGCCGATACGCGCCGGGCGGCGGATCGACGCTAGCATGCCAAGCGTGTCGGACGAGACCTCCCCCCGGAGGGTGGCGGACTCCCGCGTGGTGCTGGTCCAGCAGATGGCGCCGGCCGACGCCAACGTGCTGGGAAGCGTCCACGGGGGGACGATCATGAAGCTGGTGGACACGGCGGCCGGCCTGGCCGCCAGCAAGCACGTGCGGGGGCCGGTGGTGACCGTGGCCATGGACGAGATGTCGTTCCTGGAGCCGGTCCTGATCGACGACGTCGTCACGGTGAAGGCCGCGGTGAACGACGTGGGTCGCACGTCCCTGGAGGTCGGCGCCCGCGTCGATGCCGAGAACTACGTCACCGGGCGCAAGGTCCACGTGTCCAGCGCCTACCTGGTCTTCGTGGCCCTGGACACCGCCGGGCGTCCCCGCCCCGTCCCTCCCATCCTGGCGGAGAGCGAGGAGGAGCGGCAGCGCCAGCGGGAGGCCAGGCTCCGCCGGGAGGCCCGCCTGTCCCGGAAGCGGGCCATCGAGGAGGCCCGCCGCCCCGGCGGCGACTCCTGAGGCGGCTCCGGACGCTCAGGCCACGTCCACGACGAACACGGGATCCGAGGTGGGCTGCGCCACGCCCGGCGCCTCCTCCACCGTGACGGCCATCGTCCCGGCCTCGGAGGGGTCGGCCTCCAGGCGGACCACCACGAGGCCGCCGCCCTCGTCCTCGAACGTCCCCGCGGGGGCGGGCCCGTCCTCGTCGACCAGCCATAGCTGGTAGACGCTCCCGGCCGGGAGCTCCTCCAGGCCCGCGCCCAGGACGACGGCCTCGTCGGCCCCCGGCTCGTAGACGAGGGCCAGCGAGCCGGGTGCGGAGCCCTCGAACCGGGCCACCCGGAGGTCGCCCGGCCCGCCGGGGCCGGTGAGCAGGTAGCCGCCGAGCCCTCCGAGGAGGACCAGCGCCGCGGCCGCGACGGCCACGCCGCGGCCTCCCAGGCGGAGCAGGAGGTCCATGGTCCTCCCGACCCGGACGAACGGGCTCCCGGGTCCCTGGCGGAGGTGCTCGGTCTCCCGAAGCACCCGCTCCTCCAGCTCCGGGGCGACGGGCTCGGGAGCGACCGCGAAGGCCAGCCGGCCGGCCACCTCGCGGTAGTCGCCCTCGATGCGCAGGCACTCGGAGCAGTCGGCCCCGTGGGCCATCCGGAGGCCGCGGAGCTCCTCCACACCGGACCCGTCCAGGCCGCCCAGGGACTCGGCGGCGAGGAGCTCCTCGATGCGCTCGTGGTCGAGGGTCATCGCTCCATCCCTCCGAGGGCCGCCCGGAGCCGTCTCATCCCCAGGAGGGTCCGGGACTTGACGGTCCCCAGGGGCAGGCCGAGGTCCCCGGCGATCTGGGACTGCGACCGGCCCCCGTAGTACATCAGCTCGATCACCCGGCGCTGCTCGGGGGGGAGGTCCTCCAGGGCCGCCCGGACGGCGGCCCGCTCCTCCCGGAGGCCGGCCTCCTCGACGACGGTGGTCCCCGGGTCCGTGGGAGCGGGATCGGGCGGGGCCTCGGTGGCCCGGCGGCGCTGGGCCTCCTCCCGGCGGACCAGGTCGACGGCGCGATGGTGGACGGCGGACATCAGCCAGGCCCGCACGGACCCCCGGGCGGGGTCGTACCGCCGGGGATCGCCCCACAGGGCCAGGAACCCCTCCTGGACGGCCTCCTCGGCCAGTCGGGCGTGGCGGATCACGCGGCGGGCCACGGCCAGGGCGGTCGGAGCGTAGCGGCGGAACAGCTCCCTGAACGCGTCCCGGTCCCCGTCGGCGAGCCTGCGGACCAGTTCCCGGTCGAGGGCGTCGGTGGGGTCAGACGCGGCCACGGGGCTCCTCCCCGGGTCGGGGGGCGCTGCGATCGCCGCGCCGGGCTCTGTCACGGTCCCTCCGATGCTCGGCCGTTCGAGATGATTCGCGCTGGGTCCCGGGTCGGATCGCTCGCCTCACCGCTCCTCCCGGCTCGTGGCTCGTGCCTCCTCAGCGGACCGTGGAACGGATCTTCTCCAGGGCGGAGGGGTTCTCCAGGCTGGACAGGTCCCCGGCCGGCTCGTCCAGGACCGTGGCCCGGATGGCCCGGCGGAGGATCTTGGCCGACCGCGTGCGGGGGAGCTCGTCCACGAACACCACCCTGGAGGGCCTGAACGCCTTGCCCAGCCGCTCGGCCACGAGCTCCACCAGCTCGTCGGCCAGCCGGTCGTCCGTGGCGTGCCCCGGTTTGGTCACCACGAAGCACCAGATCGCCTCCCCCTTCAC
>JACQTL010000026.1 GCA_016210805.1 Actinomycetota bacterium
CTGGGAACTGGGAACTGGGAGGAGCTGAAGAATGGCGAAGCGGAACGTCCGGATATATGCGGCGGGGCTGGCCGTGCTGGCGCTGGCCCTCCAGGCGTGCGGCCGCGACGGCGCGGCGCCCTCTGGCGCCGGGGACCCGGCGTTCACGAGGCCCCAGCAGGCGGGCGATTTCGTGTTCGCCTGCGCAGCCGCGACCGACGGGTCCGGCGACATCTACATCGGCGGCAACTTCACGACGTACGACCGGTCGGCCGCCCGCCGGATCGTCCGGCTGGACCCGAACGGCGCGATCGCCGTCGCCTTCGACTCGGGATCGGGGTTCGACGCCGCCGTCTTCGCCCTCGCCCTGGCGGCCGACGGCTCGGGGGACGTCTGCGTGGGGGGCGAGTTCACCACGTACCAGGGAACGGCGGCGAACCGGATCGCCCGCTTGCACCCGGACGGCACGACCGAGACCGCCTTTCAGGTGGGGTCGGGGTTCGACGGCCCGGTCCGGGCCCTCGCCCCGGCGGCCGACGGCTCGGGGGACGTCTACGTGGGGGGCGAGTTCACCACGTACCAGGGAACGGGGGCGAACCGGATCGCCCGCTTGCACCCGGACGGCACGACCGAGACCGCCTTTCAGGTGGGGTCGGGGTTCGACGGCTCGGTCCAGGCCCTCGCCGTGGCCGCCTCGGGGGACGTCTACGTGGGGGGCGCGTTCACCACCTACGACGGAGCGGGGGCGAACCGGATCGTCCGCCTGAACCCGGACGGCACGACCGACACCGCCTTCGCCGTGGGGTCGGGGTTCGACGGCTCGGTCCAGGCCCTGGCCGTGGCGGCCGACGGGGACCTCTACGTGGGGGGCAGCTTCAGCACGTACCAGGGAACGACGGCGAACCGGATCGCCCGCCTGAACCCGGACGGCTCGATCGACGCCGACTTCGCCGCGGGGTCGGGGTTCGACGGCTCGGTCCAGGCCCTCGCCCTGGCCGCCGACGGCTCGGGGGACCTCTACGTGGCAGGGGACTTCATAGACTATGACGGAAGGCGGAAAGCCCGAGCGATCGCCCGCCTCCACCCGGACGGCACGAGCGACCCCAGCTTCGACGAGGGATTCGGGTTCTCGGGCGGAATCTTCGCCCTTGCCGTGGCCCTCGACGGCTCGGGGGATCTCTACGCGGGGGGCCTCTTCGACGTATACGGCCCCCGCCGCGGCAGGACGACGGGGACGAACCGGATCTGCCGGCTGAACCCGGACGGCACCATCGACACCGGCTTCGCCGTGGCATCGGGGATGGCCGGCACGGTCCGGGCGCTCGAGGACTCCTTCGACCAGGGGACGCTCCACGCCGACTGGACGGTATCCTTCGGGAACGCGACCTCGTGGACGTACACCGTGAGCGGAACGGAGCTCACGGTGACGCAGGTCGACCGGCTCGACGCCAACGACAGCGCGTTCGTGAGGCTCAGGCGACCGCTCCCGTCGCCCGCGACCGGCGACTTCCACGTGGACTTCGACTTCTCGTGGAGCCAGCAGAGCAAACTCGCGCTGCAAGCCCTCTTCGTCGTCCTCCTCGACGAGAACCAGCGGCAGATCTGCCGGGCCGGGTTCCTCGACCCGTGGAAAGACAACACGGGCGGGATGCGTGTGATCTTCGACCCCTCCTTCGGCCCCGAGCGCCACCCCACGACCGACGAGCTCCCGCTCGCCGCCGGCGCGAACCTGGATGTCGACGGCGCGGACGGGATCCTGACCGCCCGATGGGACGGCGTGACCCTCCTCGATGCGCCCTACTCCGCGACGCTCGCGTTCATCGACATCGAGTTTCACGTCGTGGGGGCCTTTACGGAGTCCCCGCTGCTCAAGGTCGACCTCGTGCGCGCCGCGGGGGACATCGACACGGTCCGGGCGCTCGGCGTGGCCCTCGACGGCTCGGGGGACATCTTCGGGGGCTTCCCCGCCCGGTACAACGGCACGCACGTCGGCCGGTTCGGCCGCCTGAACCCGGACGGGACGCTCGACGCCACCTTTCATCGCGAGGATCTCTCGGGAACGGGGTTCCCCCAGCCCGGGACCGCCGCCCTCGCCGTGGCCCTCGACGGCTCGGGGGACGTCTACGTGGGTGGCGGCTTCACCACATACAACGGAGCGGCGGCGAACCGGATCGTCCGGCTGAACCCGGACAGCACGATCGACACGTCCTTCGCCGTGGGAACGGGGTTCAACAGCTCGGTCCGGGCCCTCGCCCTGGCCCTCGACGGCTCGGGGGACGTCTACGCGGGGGGCGACTTCACCACGTACGACGGAGCGGCGGCGAACCGGATCGCCCGGCTGAACCGGGACGGCACGATCGACACCGCCTTCCAGGTGGGAACGGGGTTCGACAGCGAGGTCCGGGCCCTCGCCCTGGCCCTCGACGGCTCGGGGGACGTCTACGCGGGGGGCTTCTTCACGACGTACCAGGGAGCGGCAATGAACCGGATCGTCCGCCTGAACCCGGAGGGGACGACCGACACCGCCTTTCAGGTGGGAACGGGGTTC
>JACQTL010000285.1 GCA_016210805.1 Actinomycetota bacterium
CAGGCTGCGCGCCTGGCTGTATCCCAACGGATAAATGATCAAAGCTGGCCATTACTGCGGAGGAGCTGACCTCGTGGATGCCCAGGGCCAGAGTGGTACGTCGGCAGGTGCGGAGAGGGTGGGTCGGTATCGCCAGCGGCGCGGTGCTGCGTTTGCCTGCTTGAGTTCGTTTGGGTCTTCTTTTCTCCTCCTCGCCGCGCTGATCGCCTCCCCTGTCCCGGCGCCCGCCCAGGAGAAGGACGTCGAGCCGCCGCCCGCCGGGGCAGGGCTCGACCGTCCCATCACCCGCACCATCCCGCGCCCCGAGCTCTGGCCGAGCTTCGGCCGTGAGCTGGGGGTCTCGGCCGAGGCGGCGAAGGCGCTGGTGACCTCGCTGGAGGATCAGGGCTTGTTCTTCAGGGACGCCTTCCTGCTGGCGCTCCTGGCGAAGGTCCGCGCCGACCGCCTGATCGAAGCCGGCGAGCTCCCGAAGGAGCCGGCCGGGGAGGCGCTCCGGCTGAGCGTCGAGCACCTGGCCAGGATGGTGAACGAGAACGCGGCGGGCTGGGTGACCCTTCAGCGCGAGGCCAAGGGCGAGTACGACCCCACGCAGCTCCGGACGCTCCAGTTCAAGTACAACACGCTGGCCCGGCCGACGGCCCGCCGCGCCGCGACCAGCGTCAGGGTCGCCTCCGCGCCGCCGGCCGAAGCCGCGGAGAAGCAGGCGCCGGCCGCGCCGAAGCCGACCACGCAGAGGCGGGCGGCCCGCCAGCTCGACCCGACCACCGAGCGGGTCCTCCCCCGCGAGCAGATCCACGCGAACCTCGCCAGGGAGCTGGGCGTGGCCGAGGCGGTCTCGACGCCGCTCCTCCGCCGGCTCGAGGCCGAGATGCCCCTCCGCGAGGCCGTCAGCCTCCTCGTGGTTTCCGGGACCGTCGCCCAGAAGCGGGTCGAAAAGGGCGAGATCTCCGGCACCCGGGCCGAGACCCTCGAGAAGACGGTGGATGTCGTGCTGCGCCGTGTCCGGGAAGGGGAGGGGTGGGGGACCCTCGCGGGCGCCTTCGGTCTCAACATGCCGGGGGTGATGGTCAACCGGAAGGCCAGGGAGATCCTGGGCCAGGAGTGATGATGAGGCACGCGATGTCCGGCACTGCGATTGCCGCGCTCCTCCTGGTCGGGCTGCTGGGGACGGCTGCCCTGGCCGCTGAGGAGCCCGGGACCGCCCGCCAGGAGGTCCGGATCGAGGGCGGGCGGCTCTCCGTCGAGCTGGAGCGGGCCCCGGCCGCCCGGGTCTTCCGCGCCCTCGCCGAGCAGGGCGGGATGCTCGTCCGCCTCGACAGGTCGCTGCTCGAGGTCCCCCTGACGACGCGCTTCGACGACGTCCCGCTCGACCGGGGGCTCCGCCGCCTCATCCGCCTTCTCCAGACCGACAACTTCACGATCGAGTTCCTGGGCGACCGGGTCGAGCGGGTCGAGGTCCTGGCCGCGACCGGGCCCCGGGAGGCCGAGGAGTACCGCCCGGCGGCGGCGAAGGCCGCGGAGGGGGAGCCCGCGCTCCCGCCGCTCGAGTCGGGCGGGATCCCCAAGGGGGTCCGGAAGCAGATGGAGCGGGGGCTCACCCCCGGCCAGCAGCGGGCCTACGCCCGGACCGGGCGGCTCCCCCGGGACGCGATCGAGGTCCCGGAGGGGCTCCGGCTCAAGAAGGAGCGCGGCGAGCCGATGCCCCCGGGGAGCGCCTGGAAGCTCGAGCAGGCCCTCCGGCTCCAGCAGGAGACCGGGCAGGTGCCGCCGCCCCGGCAGGAGCCCGAGATCCCGGAGTGGGCGCAGCAGGGGCCGTGGACGACCCGGGAGTAGCCCGGCTTTCGAGGCGAGATTGGGTTGGGTTTCAGCCACGGACGTCGTGACGAAACGGATGATGTGGGTGACTAAAGGAGAGGAGGAGACGCCGTGAAAGCACTGTACCGATCAGCCCTGGCCCTCATCCTGACGGGGTTCATGGTCTTCCCCTTGGGAGTGGGGAGGGTCTCCGCTCAGACCGTGACGACGATTACCGTCGGGGCCCTCGACGGCAACTTCCCCGGCCCGCGGGTCACGGAGCTGAAGGGGAAGGAGGGCGGCAACACCAACGCCGCCGACCGGATGCGCTCCGGGAACATGACCCGGATCAACGACACCACCTACGTGACCCTCTCCCCGGGCGCCGACCGAATCTGGGGGACCACCGACGACGGGGCGATCCACTGCTTCGGGGTCGGGACCGGGAGCGAGGGGTGCGAGTTCATCACCCTCGGCGCCCTCCAGCCCGAAGAGTCAGGCGATTTCGCTGCTGTGGGCGTGGACCTCGATGGCAACGGGACGACGGACTTAGTAGTCTTGGATGGTTCTATCCAGGACCGGGATGACTCCCGCCGCGCCCCGATGCAGGTCAACATCAACACCGCCATCGTCCTCGGCGCGGGTGAGGTGATCTACGCGGACAGCACGGCAGAGTTCATCGACGCCACTGAGGCTCTGGGTGACGCGACCCACCGGGCGGTCTACTGCGAGGACGCGAGCTCCCACTTCGGCAGCAGCTCTCGTCCCGCCGACTTTGAGGCGATCGCCGACGACGTCCTCCATATCATCCGCGGCCTCGGCGCCTCGGGCGCGACCGTGGAGAGCCACTCGGGGTTCTGCTTCGGGGCGCCCGCGGCGGACCCGATCCGGGTCAACCGGGACACGCTCCTCTTCGTCCAGCCCGGGGACGACGTGGAGTTCCACGACTCGGACGCCTGCACCGCGGCGGGTGGGCAGCCCGCCCTGGACGACCAGATCGTCGTCGTGCGGGGGCTCTTCACCGCCTCGACGGCGACCGTGACGACCCTGAACGTCGGGGCGTTCTCCCTGGGCAAATTCCTCTCCGGGGCCCCGGCCGGACGCCCGGTCCGGGTGAGCAACAGCGAGGTGGTCGTCGCCTCGCCGGGGGCGGACGGGGAGTTCGCCGACCACGGCAGTAGCCCCGATAGCGGCTTCTGTGGGTCCACTTCTGTCACCGCCACCGCCGAGGACGACGGCCTCATCGTCGTCCGGGGCCTCGAGGAGGGCGGCGGGACCCCCGCCCTGAGCTTCATCACGCTCGGCCCGATGGGGGCCAACCCCCACAACCGCCCGGTGGCGGTGAACGAGGACCCCGGGACGGTCGTGGTGCTCGGGACCGGGACCGGGAGCGGGACGGCTGGCCCTCACGAGCGCTGCGACCCCGATCCAGCGGGTGACTTCGACCCCGTCACGGGCCTCCCCGTCGCCGATGACCAGGTCCACGTGGTCCAGGGGATCAAGGCCGGCGGGACCCTCTCGAAGAAGACCTTCGCCGAGGGCCTGTTCTGCGAGATGCACCAGCCGGTGACGCTCCGCGACTCGCGGGCGGTCGTCTTCAATCACTTCCCCTTTGAAGATATAGTGGATTGTTGTGACC
>JACQTL010000278.1 GCA_016210805.1 Actinomycetota bacterium
CTTCACGACCCCGCCGCGCGCTCCCGTGGCCGGGACGACCCTGGCCACGACTCTCCCCCTTCGGCGGATCGTGAACGACTCCCCGCGGTGCTCCACCCCGTCGAGCAGCTCGGAGAACCGCCGGGCCGCATCGGTCGCGCTGATCTCCTCCATGGGCAGGATCAGATTATCAGATAACACTCCGGACCGGAGGGCAACCGGGCTTTCCCTTCCGGTCGGGTACTCGTCATCATGCTGTCCCCCTACGGGTCGAGAGGAGGCAGGAGATGGAGGAGTCCGCGGAGGTCTGGGACGGGATGCTTCGGTTCTACGACCGGCTGTCGGCCAGCGACGTGGCCGCGTTCGACGACGTCGTGTCGTCGCATCCGGCCACGCTCGTGATCGGGACGGCGCCGGAGGAGTTCGTGCGCGAGCGCGCGCGGCTCATGTACGGATTCGAGATGGAGGGCGCCCGGATCACCCCGGGGGCCGATCCGGTCGGGTACGCGGAGGGGGACCTCGGCTGGGTGATCGACGAGCCCACCTTCGCGTTCCCGGGCGACGTCACCGTGAAGACCCGGCTCACCGGCATCCTCCACCGCGAGGACGGGAAGTGGAAGCTCGTCCACATGCACGTCTCCGTGGGGGTGCCCGACGAGAAGGCCACCGAGCTCCAGGCCCGGTGGGAGCGGGAGGCCGCGTCGCAGGCAGAGGGGCAGGGCTAGGGACGGGCGCCTCGATGTCGTACCCGGGCTGTATGGTCCGTGGCCGACCCCGGGGCACCGGAAAAGGAGCATGTGTGCCGCATGTGTTAATGTGCAGCGCATGAGCAAGATGGTCCAGGTCCGGAACGTGCCGGACGAGATCCACCGGACGCTCAAGGTCCGGGCGGCACAGGAGGGGATGTCGCTCTCCGACTACCTGAACCGCGAGCTGCGCAAGCTCGCCGAGCGCCCCACCTGGGACGAGTGGCTGGCGCGCGTGAGGTCCCGCGACCGCGTGGCCCTGGACGAGGACTCCGTCGCCGCCGTGCGCGCGGAGCGCGACTCCCGGCCTTGATCGTCCTCGACGCGAACGTCGTCGTGGACCTGCTGCTGGAAGGGCCCGGAGCCGCCGGGGCGGCCCGGGCGATCGAGGAGCACGGTGCCGAGGCATGGGCCCCCCACCTGGTCGACGCGGAGGTCGGACAGGTCGTCCGGAGGTTCGCGCTGTCCGGCCTCATCCCGCCGGAGCGGGCCGGGCGAGCGATGCGGGACCTCGCCGCGATGCCGATGTTGCGAGTGGACCACCGACCCATCCTCGCGTCCGCCTTCGACATGAGGGAGCGCCTGACCTTCTACGACGCCCTCTACCTGGCTCTCGCCGCCCGGCTCGACGCGCCACTGCTCACCGGGGACGGGGCCGTCGCGGAGGTGGCGGAGTTTTTCGGGGTCGATGTCGTCCGCCTGGCACGGTGAGAGCCCCCGGCCTGGTACGCTGTGTCGACGGGCGAGATCACTCGCCCCGTGAGGTTTCAGCTTCCCCAGTTCCTCCTTCCGGTGGTTCGGGTCGAGAAGAGAGACCTCCCCGGACCCATCGCGGCACCAGACCGCGCAGGAAGGAAGAGAACATGGACCATCGCACGTTCGCCGATCTCGGCGTGTCCGAGGCAGTGTCCCGGGCCATGGACCGAGAAGGCATCACCACCCCGTTCCCGATCCAGTCGCTCGTGATCCCCGACGCGGTGGCCGGCCGCAACGTGCTGGCCCGCTCGCGCACGGGGTCCGGCAAGACGATCGCGTTCGCCGTGCCCATCGTGGAGCGCCTCGCCCCCGGCGGGAGGCGACCGTCCGCGCTGGTGCTCGTACCCACCCGCGAGCTGGCCTCGCAGGTGCTGGCCGACCTCCGGCCCCTGGCCGAGGCCAAGGGCCTGCGCGCCGCGGCCGCCTACGGCGGCATCTCGATCCGCGAGCAGGCCAAGGCCCTCGAGAGGGCCGACGTGGTCGTGGCCACGCCCGGCCGCCTGGAGGACCTGGCCGACCGGCGCACGCTGAAGCTCGACGCGGTCCGGATCCTCGTCCTGGACGAGGCCGACCGGATGCTCGACATGGGGTTCCTCCCGCAGGTGGACGCCATCGTGCGCCGCCTGCCCTCGGAGCGGCAGACCCTGTTCCTCTCGGCGACCCTCGACGGCGAGGTCGGGCGGATGGCCGCCCGCTGGGCGCCGGGGGCCGTGCTCCACGAGACCGTGGACGTCCACGTGCTGGTCGACGAGGCCGACCACCGGTTCGTCCAGGTGACCCAGCACGGGAAGGTGGACGCCCTGGCCGCGCTGATCGCCCAGGAGCCCGGGCTCTGCCTGGTGTTCGTGCGGACCAAGCGCGGAGCCGACCGGCTGGCGCATCGACTGAAGGCCAAGGGCATCCCGGCCGCGGCGATGCACGGTGACATGCCCCAGTCCTCCCGGGAGCGGGCCCTGAAGCGGTTCACGTCGGGAGCCGTCCCCACGCTCGTGGCCACCGACGTGGCGGCCCGGGGCCTGGACGTCGAGGGCATCGCCCACGTCGTGAACTACGACCCGCCGGAGGACGACAAGGGATACGTCCACCGGGTGGGCCGCACGGCGAGGGCCGGCCGTACCGGCACCGGCATCACGCTCGTCCTCCCGGACCAGCAGGCCGACGTCAGCCGGATCGCCGCGAGGCTCCAGCTCCAGGACGAGTTCACCCGCGAGGGGATGAAGGTCGCCCCCCCGCGCCTCGTCTACCAGTCGAAGACCGGGCGCCGGTCCCTGCTGCACGGCCACCCCGGCCGCCGCCGCGGCCGCTAGGATGTTCCCCGCCCCGTGCGGCCGGCCACGCCGACCCGGGGCAGAGGGGGGAGGTGACATGCGGATCCGAGCGATGCCGGTGTTCCTCATGGTCGTCCTGGCGACGGCCGCGTGCGGAGGCGGAGGCTCCACCGGAACGACCACCACGGGAGCGCAGACGACCACCGCTCCGGCCACGGCCACGACCGCACCGCCGGAGGAGGAGTGCTCCGACCTCACCGGCCAGGGACCTCAGGTCACGATCGTCACCCCCGAGAACGAGTTCGTCCCCGAGTGCGTGATCGTCCGGGCCGACCAGGGCATCACCTTCGACAACCAGGACTTCTCGCTTCACAACTTCCTGGTGAAGAAGGCCGACATCGACATCGACCTTCCCGCCGGCGAACAGACGAGCCTGGAGGCGATCGGCGGAGCCCTGGCCCCGGGGACCTACGAGTTCCTGTGCAAGTACCACTCCCCCTCGATGGCGGGCGAGATCACCGTCGTTGAGGCCTGAGCTCGGATCGGTCGAGACGGAGGTCCAGCCCGTGCCTGCGGCGCGGGGGCCTCAGGGCGCGTCGAAACGCGTTCGCCTGAGGCCGAACGGGCTTCCCTCGGAGTCGCGGCACACCGCCCAGCGCTCGCCGGGATGGATCACCTCTCCGCCGGCCGCCCGGACCCTGTCCAGGGCGGCCGGGAGGTCGTCCACTGGGAAGTAGACCAGGGACGCCGTGTCTCCCGGCCCGGGACCGCGCTCGTGGACGCCGAGCCGGCCGTCGGCGGTCTGCCAGCCCGACCCCTCCTCCGGGGAACGAACCCCCAGGTCCAAGCCGAGGACGTCCCGCCAGAACCGGAGGGCACGCTCGGGGTCGTCGGAGGGGAACTCGACGAGGGGCGGTGGCCGGCGGTCGCTCACTCCCACCAGCCTACCCGGGCGTGGGCCGGTCCCAGGCCTCCCGGGAAACCGTGTAGACCCTGTGCACGTACCCGCCGTGCATCGTGGTGCGGTCCACCCACATCCCGAGCTTCTCGGCCACCCGCCACGAGGCGACGTTCTCCGGGCGGACCAGCGAGATCACGTGGTCCAGGTCCAGCCGCTCGAAGGCGTACCCGACGCACGCGGCGCCGGCCTCCGTGGCCAGGCCCCGGCCCCAGAGCGAGCGGTGGACGTGCCAGCCGATCTCCACCTCCCGGTCCCCGTCGACCATCTGGGCGGTGGGGCCGCAGTTCCCGACGAACCGGCCGTCCTCCCTGAGGTCCATGGCCCACAGCCCGAACCCGTCCCGCTCGTACCGGTCGAGCTGGCGGTCGATCCACAGCTTGGACTCCTCGGCCGTGAAGGGGTGCGCGTAGTACCGCATGGTCTCGGGGTCGCCGAGGATGCCCAGGAGGGCGTCGAGGTCGTCCGGGCGGTACCGGCGAAGCACGAGCCGGGGGGTCTCGATGACGACGTCCCGGTCGGTCGCGCGGCCGTCAGGCCTCCCGGAGCCCGTCAGGCCTCCCGGAGCCCGTCGCCCTCCGGGGATCCGTCGCCCGCCGCGCCCCCGCCGAGCCCCAGGGCCCGGGCCCCGAGCACGGCGAACAGGGCGGCCAGCCCGCCGCCCAGCACGACGCCTCGCTTGGGCACGTGCCTGGCGGCGACCAGGATGGCTCCCAGGTCGGTCGTGTCCACGGCGACCCCGAGCCGGAGGAGCCCCTCGACGTCGTCTCCGCGGTCCAGCGACTGGAGCGAGGCCAGGGCCAGGACGATCTCCCGGATGCCGAAGAGCCGTCCGAGCAGCCGGGAGACCGGGCGGCGAGCCTCCTCCGCACCGAAGAAGATCCGGCCCATGAGCCCCGGGGTTCCCAGGGCCCCGACGCCTATGCCCAGCCGCCCGTAGGCCAGCCGGCGGGCGACCTCGCGAGGATCCATGCGCCGAGTGTCGCACGGGACCCGGGGGACCCGCGAACCGGCCCCCTGACCGGTTTGGGTACGCTTCGGCGGTGGCCCACCGCGTGACCCTCATCCCCGGCGACGGCATCGGCCCCGAGGTCTCCGAGGCCACGCGGAAGGTGCTCGAGGCCACGGGGCTCGACTTCGACTGGGACGTGCAGCACGCCGGGACCGACGTGATGGACCGCGAGGGCACGCCGCTCCCCGACCGGGTCCTGGAGTCGATCCGCGCGTCCCGCACCGCCATCAAGGGACCGATCACCACCCCCGTCGGCACCGGGTTCCGGAGCGTCAACGTCGCGCTCCGCCGGGACCTCGACCTGTTCGCGGCGGTCCGGCCCTCCCGAACGCTCCCCGGCGTCGAGAGCCGCCATCCCCCGCTCGACCTCGTGGTGGTCCGGGAGAACACCGAGGACCTCTACGCCGGCATCGAGTTCCGGATGGGCTCCGACGAGATGCGGCTGCTCAGGGACGAGCTCCGGACCCTCGCCGGGTTCGAGCTCAGGGAGGACGCCGGGGTCACCGTTAAGCCCATATCGGTGACCGGGACCCGCCGCATCGTCCGGTTCGCCTTCGACTTCGCCCGGCGGGACGGCCGGCGGAAGGTCACCGTCGGCCACAAGGCGAACATCATGAGGTTCTCCGACGGGGTCTTCCTGTACACCGCCGCGGTCGAGGCCGAGGCCTACCCGGACGTGGAGTTCGAGGAGATGCAGGCCGACCAGCTGGCCCTGTGGCTGGCCTGGCATCCCGAGGACCTCGACGTGCTCCTGCTCCCCAACCTGTACGGCGACATCGTGTCGGACCTCTGCGCCGGCCTCACCGGCGGGCTGGGGATCGCCCCGGGGGCCAACCTGGGGTGGGAGTACGCGCTGTTCGAGCCCGTCCACGGGAGCGCCCCCGACATCGCCGGACGGGGCGTGGCCAACCCGACGGCCATGGTGCTCTCCGGGGCCATGATGCTCCGCCACCTGGCCGAGCCGGTCGCCGCCCGAGCCGTGGAGCGGGCGGTGGAGGAGGTCCTTCGGGACGGCTCCCACGTCACCCGGGACCTGGGAGGGAACTCCGGCACGTCGGAGATGGCCGACGCGCTGATGGCGCACCTCCGCGACCTCCGACTGCGCTAGTCTTCGCGCCAGGCCAAGCACAGGGAGGGGGGGTCATGCGCCGGTACGGGCTCCTGCCATCTGCTCTGGTCCTCGCGGTCGTCGTCACGGCCTGCAACGGCGGTGGCGGCACCGGAGCGACCACCACCGCACCTCCGACCACCAGCGAGCCCGCCACCACCACCGCCCCTCCGACCACCACCGAGCCGCCCGAGACGACGGAGCCTCCGGCGGCCGAGCTCGCCCTGACCAGTCCGGCGTTCTCCGAGGGCGAGGACGTCCCCGTCGAGTTCAGCTGCGACGGGGCCAACGCGAACCCGCCCCTCGAGTGGACCGGGGTCCCCGAGGGCACCGAGCAGCTGGCGTTGCTGCTCGAGGACCCGGACGCCCCCGGCGCGACCTTCGTGCACTGGGTCGTCCACGGGATCGACCGGGCCGCCGGGGGCGTGGGGTCCGGCGAGGTCCCGGAGGGAGCCACCGAGGGACCGAACCACGCCGGGGCACCCGGGTACTTCGGCCCGTGCCCCCCTCCGGGCCCGGCCCACCGGTACATCTTCACGCTGTTCGCCCTGGGATCGGCGCCCGACGTCGACGCCGGCACGGCACCGCAGGAGTACCGCGCCGCGTTCGAGGCCGTGGCCCTGGCGGAGGTCTCGCTCTTGGGCATGTACGGGGTCGGAGGGTAGGCGGGACGGGTTGACCGGCCGCCCGGCCGCCGATACGGTTCGGGCCGAGCACGCCACCCACTGGGGGGGAGGGGTCGCATGGGCACGTTCGTCCGCTGGTCCTCACGCTCGCTCGCGCTGATGCTCCTGGGAGGGCTGGTCCTCCTCCTGCTCGCGCCGGCGGCGGGAGCGTCCATCACCCAGGGACCCTGCGACGGCGACGTCACGATCCGCGGCACCAGCTACACGCCCGACAACGACACGCGGAGCAACCCGGTCGTGGTCCCGAACGACAAGGACGAGATCATCCAGTACCACGGCGACACCGGGGGCGTCGTGATCGAGAACCACACCGGCTACGTGGGGGTCGAGGTCGGCCCCGGCCTGATCAAGGTGGGGCACTGGAGCGGGGACAACACCGGCGAGCCGGGTGACGTGGAGTCGAACGGGCCGTACAAGCTGGAGACCGCCTACGAGAAGCTGCCCTTCGACATCGTGGGGATCTTCGTGGTCAAGGGGCACCACGAGGGAACGGCCAGGGGCGGCGGCCACGTCGAGTGCGACGGCTTCGCCATGGTCAAGATCGAGGGGAACCCCCTCGCCACCGTCCCCGGGGCGAGCGCGGCCGGGCTGGCCGTCGTCTCGGCGGGCGGCCTGGTGGCGGCGGGGCGGGCCAAGAGGGGGGCGTGATGAGGTTCCGCGGGCACCCGTGGATGGGAGCGATCTCCGGCCTGTTCTTCGGGCTGGCCGTGGCCGTCCTGATCCAGCAGTTCGGCATCTGGCCGCTCGACAACCTGAGCGTGTTCGGCCTGCCGGCCATCGGCCTCGTCATCGGGCTCCTGGTCGCGGCCTGGGGCCCGATCGGCCGCGGCAGAGCCGACCCCTTCGCCGAGCGTCCGGTCGACCGACCCGCCGCCACGGCGCCGCCGGCCGGGCCGACCCAGCCGACTCCGCCCCAGCCCCCCGCCGGAGGGGAGACGCAGGACCGGCCGCCCGGCACCGCCTGATCGGGTTCGCGGCGCGCACCGGTTCGGGGGCAGTCGGGGGCGAAGCCCCCGACCCTAGTGGTCGTGGGGATGGGACCCCCCGCCGTCCGGAGCCCGACCGGGCCCCTCCCGGGGAACCTGTCAACAGCCGGGTTCGCCGGGGTGGCCGCAGCACGGCTTGCCGCGCAGGCGGAGCGCGGCGTTGCGCATCCCGATGGCGACCTTCCGTCCCACCGGGGCGTCGTACTCGGTCCAGTTGGTGAACACGTTGCGGATCCAGCTCATCGGTGGGCCAAGCCTATCGGAGCGGGAGCACGGGGCGCGGGGCGCCGGTCAACCGACCTCGATCGTGCCCCGCATCTGGGGGTGGATCGCGCAGAGGTAGGCGAAGGTGCCCACCGCGTCGAACGTCGTCGCGTACGTTTCGCCGGCCCCCAACGGGCCTGAGCCGAAGCTGCCATCCTCCGCGGTCACCGTGTGCTCGGTGGGATCGGCGTTCGTCCATCTCACCTCGGTCCCCACCTCGATCGCGAGCTCCTTCGGCGAGAAGGCGAAGCCCTCGATCGCGACGGCCGGCCGGGTGGCCGGTCCCCCGCTCACCGTCTCCTCGAGGAGCGGGGCGTCGGGCCGGACGTCGAGGAGCATCTCCATGCCGAGGTCGTCGTGGCCCTCCACCCTGCACTCGATCTTGTAGATCCCCGGGGCGAGGTTCAGGGTGATCCGGTCGGTCTCCCCCGGCCCGATCAGGCGCGACTCCACCTCGAACCGGTCGTCCCCGCCCCCTCCCGACCCGCCGTGGCCCCCGCCCTCGTCCTCGCGCTCGATCTCGAACCCGTGGAGCATGGTTCCCCGGTTGACGACCACGAAGGTGATCCTCCCGGGACGCACGGCCCAGGCCTCCGGCGTGACCGCCCACTCCCCGAAGCCCAGCTCGAAGCCCCCCTCTCGGGGGTCGGTTGCGCGGACGGCCCCCGCTCCTGAGGGCATGGCCACCGTGTTGGAGGGGGCCGGGGCCGTCCGGGAACCCGCGGAGCAGGCCCCGCCGAGCAGCGCGACCAGCGCCATGGAGACAATCGCCCGACGATGCATGGTCCCGAGGCTACGAACCGTCCGGTTAAGGCCCCGCCAAGGGGAGCTCAGCGAGGGGTCAGTTCCCGTGCTGCCGGGTCTCCGGACGCTCCAGGAGCAGGGCCACGGCGGGCTCGCCGGCGACCGGTCGGTGGCGGACACCCCTGGGAACCACGCACAGCCGGCCGGCGGAGAGCTCCACGGCGGGCCGGCCCTCCATCTCGACCACGAACCGGCCCGACCAGCAGAGGAACAGCTCGTCCTCGTCGTGGGGGTGCCAGGGGAACTCGCCGTGCAGGCGGGCCAGGCGAAGGATCGCGTCGTTCGCGGTGGCCAGGTCCACCGGCCGCCAGGGCTCGGTGACGCCGGCGGCCACCGCGTCGACGTCGACGACCACGGGCTCGCCGCCACTCACAGCTTCGCCAGGTCCTCGCACTTGGCCCGGATGCCCTCCGCGGCCTCCCGCAGCCGGCCCAGCTCGTCCTCGTTCAGGTCGAGCTCCACGATCCGCTCGACCCCCTCCCGCCCCAGGCTGGCGGGGACCCCCACGTAC
>JACQTL010000279.1 GCA_016210805.1 Actinomycetota bacterium
CCCGGGCCCTGGCCCGCTTCACCAGCTCGAGGTCCTCGGCCAGGCGGGCCAGCTTGAGGTCGGGCATCCCCGACTGCTTGACGTCGAAGAGGGTCCCCTCCCCGCGGAGCCGGAGGTCGTCGTCGGCGAGCTCGAAGCCGTCGGTGGTCCGGACCATCGCGGCCAGGCGCTCCCGGGCCACCTCGTTCTCCGGCCCGGCCTCGTCGCACAGGATGCAGGACGAGCGGTGGGCCCCCCGGCCGATCCGCCCCCGGAGCTGGTGAAGCTGGGCCAGGCCGAACCGCTCGGCGTTCTCGACCAGCATCACGGTGGCGTTCGGCACGTCGACCCCCACCTCGATCACGGTGGTCGAGATCAGCACGTCCACCAGGCCTCCCCGGAACTCCTCCATCCGGGAGTCCTTGTCGGCGGGCCGCATCCTCCCGTGCAGCACGGCGACCCGGAGGTCGGGGAACACCTCGGTGGCCAGGCGGTCGGCCTCCTTCTCCGCGGCCCGGACCTCCAGCCGGTTCTCCTCGTCGATCGCGGCGCACACCACGTAGGCCTGCCGGCCGGCCTGGACCTCCCGCCGGACCAGGTCGTAGGCCGCGTTCCGCTCGAGGGCGGTGCGGGCGACCCTGGTCTCGATGGGCTGCCGCCCGGCCGGCAGCTCGTCCAGCACGGCCACGTCGAGGTCGCCGTAGTAGGTGAGGGCGAGGGTCCGGGGGATCGGGGTGGCCGTCATGATCAGCACGTCCGGCGCCCCGGCCGCGCCCTTGCCCTTCAGCGCGATCCGCTGGTGCACGCCGAACCGGTGCTGCTCGTCGATCACCGCCAGGGAGAGGTCCCGGAACGTGACGGCCTCCTGCACAAGGGCGTGGGTCCCCACCAGCAGGTCCACCTCACCGGACTCCACCCCCTCCAGGACCCTCCGGCGATCCTTCCCGGTGACCTGCGCGGTGAGCAGCGCGAATGTCAGGGGAGGCTCGGCCCGGTCCGGCTCCCCGGCGTCGAGGAGGGACGGCTGCTCGGGAGGCGACCCGGTGGCCCCCGGGACGTCCAGGAACGGGCGGGCCCCCAGGGGCTCGAGGAGCTCGCGGACCTTCCGGTGGTGCTGGCCGGCCAGGACCTCGGTGGGGGCCATGATCGCGGCCTGGTGCCCCGACTGGACGGCCACCATCGCCGCGTGGAGGGCGACCACCGTCTTCCCCGAGCCGACGTCGCCCTGGAGGAGGAGGTTCATGGGCCGGGGCCGGGCCATGGCCTCCGCGATCTCGGCCATGGCCCCGCGCTGCCCGGTTGTGAGCTCGAACGGGAGGCTCCCGGCGAACCCCCCTGCCAGGGGCCCCGCCGGCTCGTGGGCGACGCCGCTCGTCCCGGCCTCGACGCGGTGCTTCCGGAACGCCACCCCCAGCTCCAGCGTGAACAGCTCGTCGAACTTCAGCCTCTCCCGGGCCCGGGTGAGCTCGCCGTCGTCCTCGGGGAAGTGGATCCGGCGGACCGCCCAGTCGTGGGAGGCCAGGTCCTCGGGCCCCACCACCTCCCGGGGCAGGGGGTCGGGGAGCTCGGGAATCCGTTCCAGGGCCCGGAACACGAGCTCCCTGATCGTGCGGGTGGTGATCCCCTCGGTGGCCGGGTGCACCGGCGTGATCCGGCCGGTGTGGACCTGCTCGGCCTCGGCTCGGAGGATCTCCACCTCCGGCTTGGCGAGCTGCAGTCGCCTCGCGTAGACCTGGACGGTCCCCGAGACGGCCAGCTCCATTCCCTCCCGGTAGATCCGCTCGGTCCACGGCTGGTTGAAGAACGTGATGTCGATCGTGCCGGTCCGGTCGTAGAGCGTGACGGTGACCATGCTCTGGCGGCGCCGGGTCATGCGCCTGCGGACCCCGCGGACCCCCGCGATCACGGTGGCCTCCTGGCCGGGCCGGAGGGCCCGGATGGGAACCACCGTCGTCCGGTCGATGTACCGGCGCGGGTAGTGGTGGAGCAGCTGGCGGACGGTGGCGATCCCGTGCTCCTCCAGCACCTCGAAGGCCGGAGGCCCCTTCTCCTTCAGGCCCACCCGGCGTCCCGCGACCCTGGGGTCGATGTCCCGGACCGGGGAGGACGGGGACAGGCCCACGGCGGCGGGCCTCACTCGAGGCCCAGGAGGTACCTGGACGGCTGCCCGCCCCGGTGGACCTCGACCTCCACGCCGTCCAGGGCGGCGCGCAGGGCGTCCGCGACGCACCCGGCCTCCTCGTCGGACGGCTCCGCCCCCACGAAGAGGGTGAGCAGCTCGTGGTCGTCAACCCGGAGCTCCCGGGCCAGATCCGCCGCCACCGCGACCGGGTCGTCCCCCACGACCAGCACCTCCCCGTCGCTCACGCCGAGGAGGTCGCCCTCCCGGACCCGGCCGGCCCCGGTGTCGGCCTCCCGCACGGCGGCCACCACCTCGCCGGCCGCCGCGGCCCGGGTGGCCGCGGCCATGGCCCGCTCGTTCTCGTCGGGCGAGCTCGTGGGGGTGAACGCGGCCGCCGCGCAGACCCCCTCGGGGACAGACCGGGTGGCCACCACCCGGACGTCCTTCCGGGAAGCTTCGGCGGCCTGGCGGGCCGCGGGCACCACGTTCCGGTGGTTGGGCAGAAGGATCACGCTGCGGGCGGGGACGGCCTCGATGGCCTCGACCAGGTCGGAGACCGGGGGGTTCCGGCCCGGCCCACCGGGGACGACCACCACGCCCAGCGACCGGAAGATCCGGGCCAGCCCCTCCCCGTCGGCCACGGCCACCGCCGACGTGGCCTGCTCGGCGACGGCCACGGCCCTGGCCTGGCCGGCGATGCAGTGCTCGGCGACCCGTGAGGACAGGTCGGCGACCCGGATCTGGCGGGGCCGGCCGACGCCGAGGGCCTCCTCGATGGCCTCCCCCGGCTCGTTCGTGTGGACGTGGACCTTGAAGGTACCGCCCCCTCCCACGATCACCAGCGAGTCGCCCAGGGGAAGGAGCCTCTCCCGGAGGACCCGCACGCCGGCCTCCTCGGCCTCCAGGAGGTACTGGACCTCGAAGGCGAACTCCGGCCGCTCGCGCACGCCGTCCGGCTCGGCGTGACCGACAGGGCCCAGGGGGCCGACCTCCTCGGTCATCTCCCGGCCGGCCAGCACCGACTCGATGGCGTCGAGGAGGAGCACGATGCCCTTCCCGCCGGCGTCGACCACCCCGGCGTCCCGGAGGGCCGGGAGGATCTCCCTGGTCCGGTCCACCGAGGCGTGGCCGGCCTCGTGCGCCGCCCGGGCCACCTCGGCCAGGTCCCCGCCGGCCCGGAGCGCCGAGCCGGCCGCCTCCGCCGCGTCGGCCAGGACGGTGAGGACCGTCCCCTCCGCCGGTTGGGCCACCGCGGACCTGGCCTCCCCGGCGGCGCGGGCCAGGGCCTCGGCCAGGTCGGCCGCGGACGGGGGGTGGCCCTCCCCGCACAGCACCTCGCAGAGCCCCCGGAGGACCTGCGAGAGGATCACGCCGGAGTTCCCCCGGGCCCCCATCAGGGAGGCCTGGGCCACCGTCCGGCCGAGCTCGTCGAGGGCCACGCCGTCCCTGGCGGCCACGGCGTCGTGCACGGCCTCCTGGGTGAGGAGCATGTTCGTCCCCGTGTCGCCGTCGGGGACCGGGTAGACGTTCAGGGAGTTCAGCTCGTCCCGGTGCTCGCGGAGGGCACCGTGGAACCTGGCCATGGTGTCCCGCAGCGCCGCCGCGTCCA
>JACQTL010000027.1 GCA_016210805.1 Actinomycetota bacterium
GGCGGCGGGGGGACCGGCGGCGGAGCCGGCTGACCGGCCTCACGTCGGCGCCCGCCCGTCCCCATCACCGCCCGGCCAGGAGCCTCCGGGCCCGGAGCACCTCCGCCACCGACCAGGCCTGGAAGGGACAACCCGTGGCCGCGTGCGGAGGGTCGCCGTCGGCGGTCTCGGAGACCGACCCCAGGCCCCACTCTCCCAGGTGGACCTCCAGCCCGTGGAGGACGCCGCTCGCGTCGACCCCGGTGCGCAGGGCCGCCTCGACGTACGGCCCGATCAGCCAGGGCCAGACCGTCCCCTGGTGATAGGCGGCGTCGCGATCGGCCGGGCCTCCCCGGTGCCGGCCGGCGTAGCGGTCGTCGTCCGGCGAGAGCGACCGGAGCCCGAGCGAGGTGAGCAGCGGGGCGCAGGCCCGCACGACCGACGCCTCGGCGAGGGGCGCGTGGGGCAGCGACACGGCCAGCAGCTGGTTCGGGCGGACCTCCGCCGAGTCGCCGTACGGCCCGTCCACGACGTCGAGCACCCGGCCCCCCCTCAGGAACCGCTTCCGGAAGGAGCGCCGGGCGGAGTCCTCCAGGACCCGGATCCGCGACGCGTCCAGGCCGAGGCGCTCCCGAAGGCCGGCCACGACGGCCAGCCCCTCGATCCACAGGGCGTTGACCTCGACTGCCTTCCCGGCCCTGGCGGTCACCGGGCGGCCGTCGACCCTGGCGTCCATCCAGGTCAGGGCCCACCCCTCGGCCCCCTGCTCGAGGAGCCCGTCGGCCGGGTCCACCCCGATCCCGAACCTGGTCCCGGCCACGTGCCGCTCGATCACCTCGGTGAGCGCGGGAGCGAGGGCCTCGCCCAGCTCGAGGTCCCCGGTGACGTCCACGTGCCGCCCGACGGCGTGCAGGAACCAGAGCGTGCCGTCGGCGGTGTTGTACTCGGTCCCTCCGGCGTCGGCCGTGTTGGCCAGCATCCCCTCCGAGAGGGCCTCGGCCCCCCGGGACAGGAGGGCCCGGCCCTCCTCCCACCTGTTCGTCGCCAGGAACAGCCCCTCGTAGGAGGTCATCGTGTCCCGGGACCAGTCCCCGAACCACGGATAGCCGGCCACGACGGTGGGCCCGGCCACGACGAACCGGTCGGCCGCCAAGGCGAGTGTCTCGTCGACGTCGTCCGACGCCCTGGCCCGGATGGCCACCTCGCGGGCCCGGTCCCTGGCCGCCCCGACGATGGCCTCAGCCGGCGGGGGCGGCTCGCCGAGATCCCCGGCCCAGGCCTCCACGCCGATCACCTCCCCCGGCGAGAGCTCGGCTACGAACGTCCCCGCGAACCACAGGTCCTCCCGGTCGGCCAGCCCCCTGGCCGCCTCCTCCCGGTACCTGACGTCGCGGTACCAGGCGCCGCCCGGGGAGAACCCCGGCCCCCGGACCCGGTAGGCCCCCTCGAACACGAAGCCGCCGGGAGCGGCCCCCACCTCCGGGTCCCCGGCGGCGAGCCGTTCGCCGTGGACGTCGCGCCAGGTGCACAGGGCGGAGAGCTCCAGGCGCACGGGCCCCGGCGCCCGGACCACCCGGTGCGCCACCCCCACGGCCGGCCGGCCGTGAACCGCGGCGACCTCCCGTTCCAGGACGACGTCCCCGACCTGCCACCGCCACCGGGGGACGGAGCCATCGAGCTCGAACGAGGCCAGCTCCAGGTGCCCGGCCGGATCGACCGCCCCGGACCCCCACTCGTGGACCCCGAGCCGGACCCGCCGGTCCCCGAGAACCAGCACGGGGTCCAGGGCGGCCAGGCCGAGCATCCGGCCGATCGGCGGCCGGGTGGCCACGACGAGCAGGCCGTGGTACCGGCGGGTCCGCAGTCCGGAGATCGTCCCCATGGCGAAGCCGCCGGTCCCGTCGGCGACCAGCCACTCCCGCTCCGTCCCCTGGGCCGGGGAGCCCAGGGTCTCGCGCCCGAACGAGATGGCGAGCACGGCCCCCCGCCCCGCCGACCGCTCCTACAGCCCGTAGGCCTCGAGGAGCCGGAGCCACACCTCGCTCATCGTGGGGAACGCCGGCACGGCGTGCCACAGGGCGTCGAGGGTCACCTTCCCGGCGATGGCCACCGTGGCGGCGTGGACGAGCTCCTGGACCTCGGGACCGGTGAATGTGGCCCCCACGATGGTCCGGGCGACCTCGTCGACCACCAGGAAGCTGGTCCCGTGGATCCCGTTGCCCCGCGTGTAGGCCCCCGCGACGCCGCCGGTGTCGTGCGACACCGTGCGGACGGCGATGCCCTGCTCCCGGGCCTCCTGCTCGGTGAGGCCCACCGCCGCGACCTGGGGGTCCGTGAACGTCACCCGCGGGACGATCCCGTGGTCGGCCAGGTCGCGGACGTCCTTGCCGGCGATCACGTCGCCGGCGATCCGGCCCTGGTACTTGCCCATGTGGGTGAACAGGGCGAGCCCAGAGACGTCGCCGACCGCGTAGAGCCACTCCCCGCTGTCGGGCAGGGCCACGCGGAGCCGGTCGTCGGGGTCCAGGAACCTGCCGGCGAGCTCGGATAGCCCTACGGTGTCCAGGCCCACGTCCGAGGTGTTCGGGCGGCGGCCCACCGCCACCAGGAGCTCGTCACCGGTGAGCTCGCGCCCGTCCTCCAGGACCACCGTCACCGGGGTGTCGGGGGCCTCCCGGCGGACGGCCACGGCCAGGGCCCCGGTGATCACCTGGATGGCTTCGGCCTCCAAGGCCGCCCGGACCTCGTCGCCGGCGAAGGGCTCCTCCCGGGGCAGCAGCCGGTCGGTCCCCTCGATCACGGTGACCTGCTCGGAGCCGAGCCGGCGGAACGCCTGGGCCAGCTCGAGCCCGATCGGGCCGCCGCCCAGGACCAGGAACCGCCGGGGGATCTCCTTCACCGCGGTGGCGTCGCGGTTGTCCCAGGGCCGGGCCTCCCGGAGCCCCTCGATGGGCGGGATGGCCGGAACGGTCCCGCAGGCCAGGACCACGGCGCGACGGGCGGTGAGCCGGCGCGTGCCCCCATCCGGGGAGGACACCTCGACGGCGCGCTCCCCGGCCAGGCGGCCCCGCCCCCGGAAGAAGGCGATCCCCTTCTCGTCGAACCACCGGAGGTCACCGGCGTCGTCCCACGAGCTGGTTATGTAGTCGCGCTGGGCGAGCGCCGCCCCGACGTCGATCGAGCCCGTGATGGCCTCCGCCGCGCCGGGCACCCTCCGGGCCTCGGCCAGGACGTCGCCCGGCCGGATCAGCGTCTTCGAGGGGATGCACCCGTAGAACGTGCACTCCCCGCCGGCCAGCCGCTCCTCCACGATGGCCACGGACAGGCCGTTGTCGGCCGACCGGCCCGCCGCGTTCTCGCCGGGCGGCCCGGCACCGATCACGATCACGTCGAACTCGTCGCCCATCACTCCTCCTTCGCCTGGAGGCCGCACTGCCGGAGTATCAGGTCCGCGACCAGCCCGGTCCACCCGGTCTGGTGCGAGGCGCCGAGCCCCACGCCGGTGTCGCCGTGGAAGTACTCGTGGAACGGGATCGATCCGTGCAACACCGGATCGGTCTGGAAGCGTTCCGCGGCCCCGAAGACCGGCCTGCGGCCCTCGGCGTCGTCCAGGAACAACGAGACCAGCCGCCAGGCCAGCTCGTCGGCCACCTCGTCCAGCGTGGCCTTGCGTCCCGAGCCCGTGGGCATCTCCACGGTGAACCCCTCCCCCAGGTACCGGTGGTACACCCTCAGGGCCTCTATGACCAGGTAGTTGACGGGGAACCAGACCGGCCCCCGCCAGTTCGAGTTCCCGCCGAACAGGCCGGTCGTCGACTCGCCCGGCTCGTAGTCCACTCGGTGCACCGCGCCGCCGAGCTCCAGCTCGAACGGGTGGTCGCGGTGCCGGCGGGAGAGCGCCCGGAGCCCGTACGGCGACAGGAACTCCTCCTCGTCGAGCATGATCGCCAGGATCCGGCGGAGCCGCTCGGGGTCCACTATCGAGAACAGCCGGCCCTCGTCCTGGCCCAGCACGTTCACGTGCCCCACCACCTCCGCGAAGCGGGGCTTGTTCCGCAGGAACCACCGGAACCGCCCGGTGAACCCCGGCAGGCGGGCCTGGGTGGCCCGCCCCAGCGTGGACGCCGCGTACAGGGGGATCAGCCCGACCATCGAACGGACCTTCAGCGGGACGCGCTCGCCGCTCGACAGGTGGAGCACGTCGTAGTAGAACCCGTCCTCCTCGTCCCACAGGCCCTGCTCGTACATCGCCGAGGCGATGTACGCGAAGTGCTCGAAGAACTTCACGGCGAGATCCTCGTACGTCCGGTCGTGCTCGGCGAGGATCAGGGACATCTCCCAGAGGTTCAGGCAGTACATCGCCATCCAGGCCGTGCCGTCGGACTGCTCCAGGTGGCCGTCCACGGGGAGGCCGGCCGAGCGGTCGATGGGACCGATGTTGTCGAGGCCGAGGAACCCCCCCTCGAAGACGTTGTTGCCCTCGCTGTCCTTGCGGTTCACCCACCACGTGAAGTTCAGGAGGAGCTTGTGGAGGATCCGCTCCAGGAACTCGTGGTCGCGCGACCCGTCGATCTGGAAGAC
>JACQTL010000284.1 GCA_016210805.1 Actinomycetota bacterium
CGCCACCGCCACCGCCACCGGGGCCCAGGGCCGGCTTCCGCGGACACCATGCTCCACCTCCGAGCCGCTCCGGGGGGAGGTGGGAAGGGAGCTCAGAGCCTAGCCGAACGAACGCACGTTCGCATCACCAGGACGGGGGAATCCGGTCCCCGGCCCGGGGGATTCCGGTGCCCCTACTTCGACGCGGACTCGGCCTCGCCGACCCGGGCCTGCCCGGCGGCCAGGCGCGCCGTCTCCACCCGGAACGGCGAGCACGAGACGTAGTCGAGCCCGATCTCGTGGCAGAAGGCCACGGAGGCGGGGTCGCCCCCGTGCTCCCCGCAGATCCCCAGGTGGAGGTGGTCGTTGGACGCCCGACCCTCCTCGGCCGAGATCCGCATCAGCCGCCCGACCCCCGGACGGTCCACGGTCACGAACGGGTTGGCCGGGACGAGCTTGCGCTCCTCGTACAGGCCCAGGAACTTCCCGATGTCGTCGCGGGAGAACCCGAACGCCGTCTGGGTGAGGTCGTTCGTCCCGAACGAGAAGAAGTCGGCCACCTCGGCGATCTCGCCGGAGGTCACCGCGGCCCGAGGGAGCTCGATCATCGTGCCCCACTCGAGGTGCTCGATCGCCTGGCCGGTCCGCTCCATCACCTCCGCGGCCACCGGCTCGAGCTCCTCGCGCATCTGGCGGAGCTCCTCCCTGGTGGCCACCAGCGGGATCATGATCTCGACCTTCGGGTCGCCGCCCTCGGCCCTCACCGCGCAGGCCGCCTCCATGATGGCCCGGACCTGCATCGCGTACAGCCCGGGCTTGATGATGCCCAGGCGGACCCCCCGCAGGCCGAGCATCGGGTTGGTCTCGTGGAGCTCGGACACCTTGCCCAGGAGCGTCTTCTGTTCCTCGAGCTCGGGACCGTACTCGCCCCGCTCGTCGAGCCGGGCCACGTTCGCGGCCAGATCGACGCGGTCGGGCAGGAACTCGTGGAGCGGCGGGTCGAGGAGCCGGACCGTCACCGGGAGCCCGTCCATGGCCCGGAAGATGCCCACGAAGTCGTCCCGCTGGAGCGGGAGCAGCGCGTCGTAGGCCCGCTGCTCCTCCTCCGTGGTCTCGGCGAAGATCATCGTCCGCACCGCGGCGACCCGCTCCTCTCCGAGGAACATGTGCTCGGTGCGGCACAGGCCGATCCCCTCGGCCCCCCGCTCGCGGGCGTTGCGGGACTGCTCGGGGGTGTCGGCGTTGGCCCGGACCCGGAGCCTGCGGACCCGGTCGGCGCGGGCCATGATCCGGTCGAAGGCCTTCCAGATCGGCTCCTTCCGGGCGGCCTCGTCGCCGGCCCTGGCCTTCTCCAGGCGTGACTCCTCCAGGGACAGCTCGCCCACGTAGACGCTCCCGGTGAACCCGTCGATCGTGAGCACGTCGCCCTCCGCGACCTTGGTGCCGTTCGCGGTGAAGGACCGGGAGGGGACGTCGATCCTTATCGCGTCGGCCCCGCAGACCGCCGGGATCCCCTCCCCCCTGGCCACGACGGCCGCGTGCGAGTTGGTCCCCCCGGCCGAGGTCAGGATGCCCTGCGAGCGGATCATGCCGTGGTAGTCGTCGGGCGTCGTCTCCCTGCGGACCAGGATGACCCGCTCCCCGCGCTCGGCCCACTCCTCCGCGTCGTCCGCCGTGAACACCACCCGGCCCGAGGCGGCGCCGGGCGAGGCGTTCAGGCCCCGGGCGATGGGCTCGGTGCCCCGGAGGGCCTCCTCGGAGATGACCCGCTTGAACAGCTCCTCGAGGCGGTTCGCGTCCACCCGGAGGAGGGCCTCGTCGTCCGAGACCAGACCCTCCTCGAGCATGTCGCGGGCCATGATCCACTCGGCGAACGCCGTGCGCTTCCCGATCCTCGTCTGGAGGATCCAGAGCTTCCCCCGCTCGATCGTGAACTCGATGTCGCACATGTCCCGGTAGTGGCGTTCGAGGGTGTCCATGACCTGGACCAGCCCCCCGTACGACTTCGGGTCGAGCTCCTCGAGCTCCTCCAGGCGGAGCGTGTTGCGGATCCCGGCCACGACGTCCTCGCCCTGGGCGTTGGGCAGGTAGTCGCCGTAGGGCCGCCGCTCGCCGGTGGCCGGGTCACGGGTGAAGGCCACGCCGGTCCCGGAGTCCATCCCCCGGTTCCCGAACACCATCGCCACGATGTTGACCGCGGTGCCCAGGTCGTCGGGGATCTTGTTCTGGCGGCGGTAGTCCCTGGCCCGCTTGCCGTTCCAGGACTTGAACACGGCCAGGACGGCCAGGGACATCTGCTCCCGGGGGTCCTGGGGGAAGTCGCTCCCCGTGCGCTCGCGGTAGATCGCCTTGAACCCGCCCAGGAGGGCCTGGAGGTCGTCGGAGTCGAGGTCCGTGTCCTGGGCGCCCTCCCCCCTGGCCTCCTTGGCCCGGTCCAGGGCCTCCTCGACCTCCTCGCCGGGGATGCCCATCACGATCTTGCCGAACATCTGGACGAACCGGCGGTAGGAGTCGTAGGCGAACCGCCAGTCCCCCTCCGACTGCTTGGCCAGCCGCTCCACCGACTCGTCGTTCAGACCGAGGTTGAGGACCGTGTCCATCATCCCCGGCATCGAGAACTTGGCCCCGGACCGCACCGACACCAGCAGCGGGTTACCGACGTCTCCGAAGCGCTTGCCGCTGCGCTCCTCCACCCTGGCCAGGGCGGCCCGGACTTCGTCTATCAGCCCGTCGGGCAGGTGCCCGGACCGGGTATACTCCAGGC
>JACQTL010000288.1 GCA_016210805.1 Actinomycetota bacterium
CCACCGAATGGATCCAGGAGGCCCAGGCGGGCTTCCCCGCGTTCCTGGCGATGCGGCGCCGGGCGCGGGAGCACCCCATCGAGGAGGTCGGGCGAGAGCTCCGGGCGATGATGCCGTGGCTCCCAACCGTCCCGGACGGGGAGGCCCCCGATGCATGAGGAGATCCTGTTCTTCGACACCACCCTCCGCGACGGCGAGCAGGCTCCGGGCATCGCGCTCTCGGAGGCGGAGAAGCTCGAGATCGCCGAGCAGCTCGGCCGCCTGGGGGTCGACGTCATCGAGGCGGGATTCCCCGCGGCCTCCGACGGCGAGTTCCGGGCGGTGGCCCGCATCGCCCAGTCGGTCCGGGGACCGGTCATCGCCGCCCTGTGCCGGGCGGGCGCCGCCGATGTGGACCGGGCGTTCGAGGCGATCCGGGAGGCGGGCCGGCCCCGCCTGCACGTCTTCATCAGCACCAGCGACGTCCATCTCGACTCGATGCTGAAGATGTCCCGCTCCGAGGTACTGGAGGCGGCCAGAGACGCGGTCGGCCGGGCCGCCTCCTACACACCCGACGTGGAGTTCTCGGCCCAGGACGCCACCCGTACCGACCCCGAGTACCTCCTGGAGGTCTGCCGCGCCGCCGTGGAGATGGGGGCCACGACGATCAACGTGCCGGACACCGTGGGCTACGCGATGCCGCACGAATTCGGGGACCTCGTCCGGCTGGTCCGGGAGAGCGTGCCCGACCACGTCACGGTGTCGGTGCACTGCCACAACGACCTCGGCCTGGCCGTGGCCAACTCGATGGCCGGGGTGGCTGGGGGCGCCCGCCAGGTGGAGGTGGCGGTCAACGGGATCGGCGAGCGGGCCGGGAACTGCTCGCTCGAGGAGGTGGCCATGATCGTCGCCACCCGAGGCCCGGCGCTGGGGTTGTCTCATCGCCTGACCCTGAGGGAGATCGCCCGGACCTCCCGCCTGGTATCCATGCTGACGGGCTATCCCATCCAGCCGAACAAGGCGGTGGTCGGGGCCAATGCCTTCGCCCACGAGTCCGGCATCCACCAGCACGGCGTCCTGATGAACCGCGCGACATACGAGATCATGGACGCCGCCGAGATCGGCTACGAGGGCGGCCGGATCGTCCTCGGGAAGCACTCGGGCCGACACGCGTTCTCCGAGGCCCTCGGTCGTCTGGGCTTCGAGCTCGACCGGGAGCACGTGGACAGGGCCTTCGCCAGGTTCAAGGAGCTGGCGGACCGGAAGATCCAGCTCACGGACGCCGACCTCGAGGCCATCGTGGCCGAGGACCTCGCCGTGGCCGACGAGGACGTCTTCGCCATCGAGTCCCTCCAGGTGGCCGGCGGCACCCACCTCTCCCCCACCGCCACCGTGCGGCTCCGGGTCGCCGGCGAGGTCCGGGAGGGCTCCGCCATGGGTGACGGGATGATCGATGCGGCCTGCGGCGCGATCCAGGTCGCCTCGGGGGTGCAGGCCCGTCTCGAGTACTTCAACGTCTCCGCCGTCACGCCGGGAACCGATGCCCTGGCGGACGTGGTGATCCAGGCGGAGGTCGAGGGCCGAGCCAGCACCGGCCGGGGGGTCTCCGTGGACGTCGTGGAGGCGTCGGCTCGGGCGTACCTCGCCGCGATAAACCGCGCCGTCCGCCAGGGCGTCCGCACCTCGGAGCGGACGGACGTCGCCTCGTGATCACCGCCCGGCGCCACCGCATCGGGGTAATCCCCGGCGACGGGACGGGACCGGAGGTCGTCGCCGAGGCGCTAAAGGTCCTGGCGGCCGTGTCCCGGGGGTTCGCCCTGGACCTGGAGGGGTTCGACCTCGGCGGTGAGCGGTACCTCCGCACCGGCGAGGTGCTCCCCGACGAGGAGCTCGACCGGCTGGCCGGGCTGGATGCCATCCTGCTCGGGGCGATAGGCCATCCGGGGGTGCCCCCGGGCGTGCTCGAGCGCGGGCTGCTCCTGCGGATCCGGTTCGAGCTCGACCAGTACGTGAACCTCCGGCCGGTTCGCCGGTACCCCGGCGTGGCCACCTTCGTCCCGTCCCACGCTCCCGAGGACGTCGACCTCGTCGTGGTCCGGGAGAACACCGAGGGCCTCTACGCTGGCGCCGGCGGCGTCCACCGCCCGGGCACCCCGCACGAGGTCGCCACCGAGGAGAGCATCAACACCCGCCGCGGGGTCGAGCGGTGCATGCGCTTCGCGTTCGAGTACGCCCGCCGCTCGGATCGTCGCGGCCACGTCACGCTCGTGCACAAGACGAACGTGCTCACGCACGCCGGCGGCCTGTGGGAGCGCGCCTTCCGGGCGGTGGCCGAGGAGCATCCCGACGTCGGCACCGACTACGTCCACGTGGACGCCGCGTGCGTCTATCTCCTGGAGAGCCCGGGGAGGTTCGACGTGGTGGTCACGGACAACCTGTTCGGGGACATCATCACGGACCTGGGGGCCGTGATCCAGGGAGGCATGGGAGTGGCCGCGGGAGCGAACCTCAACCCCGAGGGCGTCTCCATGTTCGAGCCGATCGGGGGGACCGCTCCTGACCATGCCGGCCGCGGGACCATCAACCCGCTGGCCGCGATCGCCGCCGCCGGGATGCTGCTCGAGGCCCTCGGCGAGCTCGAAGGCGCGGCGCGCGTGGACGCCGGAGTGCGCTTCGCGGCCCCCAAGCTCGGGTCCATGCGGGCGGGCGAGATGGGCTACTCGACCAGCGAGGTCGGCGATCTGGTGGTGGAGGGCACGACCCGATGACCGGGCGCGCGCTCGACCCGCACCCGGAGCTCTACGACACCACGCTCCGCGACGGCGCCCAGAGGGCCGGGCTCTCCTACTCGATCGAGGATCGCCTGAGGATCCTGCACCGGCTCGACGGGATCGGCGTCCCGTACGTGGAGGGTGGATGGCCCGGGGCCAGCCCCCGGGACACGGAGTTCTTCCGCATCGCCGTCCGGGAGCAGCTCTCCAGCTCCACGCTCACCGCGTTCGGCATGACTCGGAAGGCCGGGGAGGCCCCCGACCGGAGCGCGGTGCTGCGCGACCTGCTCGACACGGGCTGCGGCGTGGTCTGCGTGGTGGGCAAGGCCTGGGACCGGCACGTGACGGAAGCCCTCCGCACGACGCTCGACGAGGGCGTCGCCATGGTCGGGAGCTCGATCCGGTTCCTGGTCCGCGAGGGGCTACGCGTGTTCTTCGACGCCGAGCACTTCTTCGACGGCTTCAGGGGGAACCCGGCGTACGCGATGGACGTCCTGCGCGCCGCGGAGGACGCCGGGGCGGAGCGCCTGATCCTCTGCGACACCAACGGCGGCACCCTCCCCGGCGACGTTCCCGCGGTGCTCCGGGCGGCCAGGGAGGCGGTGGACGCGCCACTGGGCGTGCACTTCCACCAGGACGCCGGCTGCGCGGTCGCCAACTCCCTCGTGGCCCTGGAGTCGGGGGCCCACCAGGTGCAGGGCACGGTCAACGGCTACGGGGAGCGGTGCGGGAACGCGGACATCCTGACCATCGCCGCGAACGTGGAGCTCAAGATGGGACGGCGTGCCCTGCCGGAGGGCTCGCTCTCCCATCTCAGCGAGGTGGCCCACTACGTCGCCGAGGTGGCGAACCTCCCACCCGACTCCCATCAACCGTACGTCGGGCGCTACGCGTTCACCCACAAGGCCGGCCTGCATGCCTCCGCGGTGGCCAGGCGAGCGGACGCCTACGAGCACGTCCCCCCCGAGGCCGTCGGCAATCACCGCGGGATAGTGGCTTCCGACCTCGGCGGCCGCTCCACCCTGGTCCTGAAGGCGCGGGAGCTCGGCATCGACATCCGCGGGGTGGACCTCGTGGGGCTCCTGCGGACCTTGAAGGAGAAGGAGACCGGCGGCTACACCTTCGAGGTGGCCGACGCCTCCCTCGAGTTGCTGATCCGCCGGCACGACGGCTGGCGACAGCCCTTCTTCGAGGTGGAGAGCTTCCGGGTGAGCGTCGACCGGCGGGCCGACCAGTCCGTTGCCGAGGCGACCGTGAAGGTCCGGGCCGGCGGCGAGCGGCACATCACGACCGCGGAGGGAGCCGGTCCGGTCGGGGCCCTGGACAACGCGCTCCGCCAGGCCCTGGCTCGGACCTATCCGGAGCTCGACGACATGGTGCTGGTGGACTACCGGGTCCGGGTCTTGGAGGAGAAGCGGGGTACGCAGGCGGTGGTCCGCGTGCTGATAGACACCACGGACGGCGAGAAGGAGTGGACCACGGTCGGGGTCTCGGACAACATCATCCAGGCGTCGTGGGAGGCCCTCGAGGACAGCCTGGCCTACGGGCTGCTCCACCCCCGCGCCGATCGCGTGGCCGCCGGCGGGGAGGCCGTGTCGTGAGAGGCCGAGGCGAGCGGCCTCCGGCCGCTCTGCGGCGCCGGCGGGCCGGTCAGTCGCCCACCGCGCCGAGTGCCGCCTCCACCGCCGTGGCCGCCTTCCGCAGGTCCTCGACGTAGCGGCGAGCGGGTTGGCGACCGGTGCGTTCGATGGGGCCCGAGACGGACAGGACGGCGACGAGGTGATCGGAGCCGTCGAGCACCGGCACGCTCGCCGACGCCACCCCCGGCTCCCGCTCGGCGACGCTCTCCCCCCACCCCCGCTGCCGCACCCTGGCCAGCTCCGCCCGGATCCGCCGTGGATCCATGGGGGTCCGATCGGTGAGGCGACGGACCCCGCCGATCAGCCGCTCGCGGTCCGCCTCGTCGGCCCAGGCCAGGAAGACCTTTCCCGCGGACCCCGCGTAAAGCGGCAGCGAAGCGCCGAGAGGCACGATCGTCCGGAGCTCGCGGGGCGACTCCACGACCTCCACGCAGACGCGGGCGTCGCCGTCCCGGACGTAGAGCTGCGCGCTCTCGCCGGTCCGGGCGGCGAGATCTCGAAGCGCCGGCAGGGCGGCCTGCCGGATCGGCAGCCCCCGGGCCGCGCTCGTGCCGAGGGCGAGGAGTCGGAGGCCGAGCCGCCACCGGCCCGGCTCCTCCCGGGCCAGCAGCCCGTGGGCCTCGAGCGCCGCGGCCAGGCGGTAGGCCGTGGCTCGGCTGAGACCGGTGGCCGAGACCAGCTCTGCCAGCGAGCGGGCGCCCCCCTGGACGGCGGCCAGGATGGCGACGGATTTGTCCAGGACTCCGACACCCGTCCGTGCTATCCTCAGCATCCCGTTATTCGGACTCTCATCTCATGATATGAAAAACGACCGGGCGATGCCGACGCTCCCCGACCTCCGCCCCCGGACGCTCGCCGAGAAGCTCTGGGAGCGCCACCTCGTCCACCGGGCCGAAGGCGAGCCCGACCTGCTCTACGTCGATCTCCACCTGGTCCACGAGGTCACTTCCCCCCAGGCCTTCGAGGGCCTGCGTCTTTTGGGACGCGGCGTGCGGCGGCCAGACCTCACGGTCGCGACGATGGACCATAACGTGCCGACCGCCGTGTCTGCAGCGTCTCCGGAGGATCCGGTCTCCGCCCGCCAGATGGATGTGCTCGCCCGAAACTCCTCGGAATTCGGGGTCCAGCTGTACCCGGTCGGCCACGCGCGGCAGGGCATCGTGCACGTGATCGGACCCGAGCTCGGGCTCACCCAGCCCGGCATGCTCATCGTCTGCGGTGACAGCCACACGTCCACTCATGGCGCGTTCGGGGCACTGGCCTTCGGCATCGGGACCAGTGAGGTCGAGCACGTTCTGGCCACCCAGACGATCCCGCAGCCCCGTCCGAGGACCATGTCGATCACCGTGGACGGGGAGCTTCCCGCCGGCGTGTCGGCGAAGGACCTGATCCTGGGGGTCATCGCCCGGATCGGCACCCGGGGAGGCGCCGGGCACATCGTGGAGTACCGCGGCTCGGCGGTCCGCTCCCTCTCGATGGAGGGCCGCATGACCGTGTGCAACATGTCCGTCGAGGCGGGATCCCGGGCGGGCCTGGTGGCCCCCGACGACACCACGTTCGCGTACCTGGAGGGTCGCCCACATGCCCCCCGGGGGGAGGCCTGGGACCGGGCCCTGGACGACTGGCGGACCCTGGCCACCGACCCGGGAGCCCGGTTCGACCGGGTGGTCGGGATCGACGCCCGGAGCCTCGTTCCCTACGTGAGCTGGGGCACCAACCCGGCGCAGACGGTGCCCATCGACGGGGCGGTCCCCCACCCCGACGCGTTCGACGACGCCCACGACCGGGACTCGGCGGCCCGGGCCCTCTCGTACATGGACCTGCGCCCGGGCACGCCGATGCGGGACATCTCCGTGGACGCCGTGTTCATCGGCTCCTGCACCAACGGGAGGCTCGAGGACCTCACGGTGGCCGCCGAGGTGCTGGCCGGCCGGCGGGTGCACCCGGACGTCCGCGTGCTGGTCGTGCCCGGCTCCATGGCGGTGAAGCTCCAGGCGGAGCGCGAGGGACTCCACAGGATCTTCGAGGGCGCCGGGGCGGAGTGGCGAGGTGCCGGCTGCTCGATGTGCCTGGGGATGAACCCCGAC
>JACQTL010000289.1 GCA_016210805.1 Actinomycetota bacterium
GGGCCCGGGCGTTCGCCGTGATCGACGACGACCCCGAGCTCGAGCGCCACCCCGACCTCCGGGCCGAGCTCGAGGAGCGCTTCGCCGACTCGATCGACTGGCTCTTCCACTCCTGAGCGGCAGGTCGTCGGCCAAGGGCAGGGCCGGCCTACACTCCGTGCCGTGCGCGTGATCGCGGGACAGGCCAGGGGGAGGCGGCTGGCCCCGGTCCCCGGGGGGACCCGTCCGCTCGCCGACCGGGCCAGGGAGGGGCTGTTCTCGAGCCTGGGGCCCGCCGTGGACGGCGCCGGCGTGCTCGACCTGTTCGCGGGGACCGGGGCCCTGGGGATCGAGGCGCTGTCCAGGGGCGCCGCTCGCGCCACGTTCGTGGACCGGGCCGCCTCCGCGATCAGGACGATCCATGACAACCTGTCCCGAACCGGGCTGGCCGACCGGGCCACGGTGGTCCGCTCGGACGTCCTCCGGTTCCTGCGCGGCCCGCCCGGGGAGGCCCGATTCGACCTGGTCCTCCTGGATCCTCCGTACGCGATCCCCGGCCCGGACCTCGACCTCGCCCTGTCCGAGGTCGCCGCCCGGTGGCTGCCCGAGGGGGTCTGGACCGTGGCCGTGACCCGCCCGCTCCGGGGTTACACACCTGTCATTCCTGTAAACTGGCACGTCGCGAGGCGTCTCGTGTACGGGGACGCCCTCGTAGTGTGTTATCGGGAGGTCTGATGGCCGCGACCGCCCTGTGTCCCGGGACGTTCGACCCGGTGACCAACGGTCACCTCGACATCATCGAACGCGCCAGCCGCCACTTCGACGGCCTGATCGTGGCCGTCCTGGAGAACCCGGCCAAGCGGCCGCTCTTCTCCGTGGAGGAGCGCATGGCCATGCTGAAGGAGGCCACGAGCTCGCTGGACGGGGTCGAGGTGGCCTCGTTCACCGGGCTCCTCGTCGACTACGCCCGGGCGCGGGGGGTGGCCGCCATCGTGAAGGGCCTCCGCGCGGTGTCCGACTTCGACTACGAGCAGCAGATGGCCCAGATGAACCACCACCTGACCGGCGTGGACACGTTCTTCCTCGCCACCAGCCCGAACTGGTCGTACCTGTCCTCCTCGCTGGTCAGGGAGGTGGCCCGGTTCGGGGGCGACGTGGTGGGGCTGGTCCCGGCGTTCGTGCGGGACCGGCTGGCCGAGAGGCTGGGAGAGAAGGCCTAGATGGACATCACAGCCCGCATGCAGCAGCTCGAGGACCTGATCCGGGAGGCCAAGTCGATGCCCCTGTCGGCGTCGGCGCTCGTGAACCGGGAGGAGGCCCTCGAGGTCCTCCAGGCCATGCGCGAGGAGCTCCCCGAGGAGATCAAGCAGGCCCGGTGGGTGGTGAAGGACCGGGAGGACCTCCTGTCCAAGGCCCGCCGGGAGGCCGAGGGCCTCGTCGACCGGGCCCGGGCCGAGCAGGAGCGGCTGGCCTCCCGCGAGGCCGTGGTCGTGAAGGCCCAGGAGGAGGCCGATCGGATCCTGGCCGAGGCGCAGGCGGCGGCCCGGCAGACCCGCCTGGAGGCCGAGGACTACGTGGACGGGAAGCTGGCCCAGTTCGAGATCGCGCTCCAGCGGGTCCAGGAGGCCCTGGCCGGCGCCCAGGGGGCCATGGAGCGCACCCTGGAATCGGTCCACCGCGGGCGGGAGAAGCTCCGGGGCATCCAGCATCCCGCCGACGAGCTCGCCGCCCGGGAGGAGGAGGTCGCTCCCGAGGAGGAGGCGGAGGAGGCCGGCATGCCGGCCCCGGAGACCCGGCCGGAGGACCTGGCCGCCCAGCTCGGCGTGGAGCCCGCGCCGGAGCCGGAGGAGGCCCGGTGATGCGGGAGATCGACGTGCGCGACCTGCTGGGCCACCCTGGCGCCTCCCGGGAGGTCGGCGTGGACGAGGCGGTCGAGGACCTCCGCACCGAGCTCGCCGAGGTCCCCGCCGACCGGCCCCTGCGCGGCTCCCTGCTCCTGGAGAGCGTGGTGGAGGGGATCCTGGTGAGCGGCCCGATCACGGGCCACCTGGCCACCCGGTGCGCGCGCTGCCTGACGGAGATCGGGGAGCGCCCGTTCACGCTCGAGGTCCGGGAGCTGTACGTGGTGGGGGCCGGCCCCGACGACGACGAGTACGCGATGGACCCGGCCGGCTCGCTCGATCCCGAGCAGATGGTCCGGGACGCCGTGCTGCTGTCGATGCCCTTCTCGCCGCTCTGCCGCCCCGACTGCCTGGGGCTCTGCGAGCGGTGCGGGGGAGACCGGAACCTCGGCGAGTGCACCTGCTCGCCGCAGTCGGCCGACCCCCGGTGGGCGGCCCTCGACGTCCTGCTGGAGAGCCGGGACGGCTGAACCGAGACCGAAGAAGGCGAAGAGGAAGGAACGAAAGCGTGGCCACACCGAAGCGGAAGACGACGCGGTCGAAGCGGGACAGCCGCAGGGCCGCGAACTGGCGGACCACCCCGGCGACCTACGCCGAGTGCCCCCAGTGCCACCAGTCCAAGCTCCCGCACCGCGTCTGCACGAACTGCGGCTACTACGCGGGACGCCAGGCCATCGAGGTCGAGTAGGCCCAGGTGAGCACGTCCCGGGGCGGGGGATCGAGGCCCGCCGGCGGCGACCGGGGGTCCCGTTCGGCGCGCGCCGCGCTGACCCGGGCCCTCGGGGTGCGGATGTCCGACCGGCAGCTCGCCCAGATGGCCCTCACCCACAGGTCGTTCGCGTTCGAGAACGCGATCCCGGTCACGAACGAGCGGCTGGAGTTCCTGGGGGACGCGATCCTGGGCATGGTCGTGACCGACCTGGCCTACGGCCGGTTCCCGGACCTCTCCGAGGGCCAGCTGGCCAAGCTCCGGGCGGCCACCGTGAACATGGCCACGCTGGCCGAGGTGGCCAGGGACCTCGGTCTGGGCGACCTGGTCCTCCTGGGCAAGGGCGAGGAGATGAGCGGGGGCCGGGACAAGGCGAGCATCCTGGCCGACGCGATGGAGGCCGTGCTCGGCGCGGTGTACCTGGA
>JACQTL010000290.1 GCA_016210805.1 Actinomycetota bacterium
CATCGGCTGGAGCGGCCGGAGCACCTGCAGCCTGAACCGGGCCAGGCCGGCGCTCCCCTCCCCCATCGCGGCCGCCGCCACGGCCCCCAGGTCCCCGGCCAGCATCAGGGCCCGGCGCACCTCCGGTGGGGCCACGTCCGCCGCCGCGGCCACGGCATCGACCATCACGCCCTCCAGGGCCCCCTGCCGGAGCTCCCCGAGGAGGAGGCCGCGGAGGAACCGCTGCTCCTCCGCCGTGGCTCGGGACAGGAGCCCGGCCAGCAGCTCTCGGCGAGCCCGCTGGGAGCCGGGGCCGGTGGTCTCCCGGATCCGCTCGAGCGTGGCGTGGACGTCGAGCACCTCGAGGGAGGGGCCGTCCGCCGGGGCGGGCGGGTCCCGCAGAGCGGCCCACCCGATCCCGATCGTGCCCCCCGGCAGCTCTCCCGCCAGATGCACGACGGCCACGGCGACCTCCCGTGGCGACATGTCCCGGAGGGCCGCGGCCAGCCGCCGGACCTTGCTCAGGCGGGAGCGCGTGCCGGCGACCTCCGCGGAAGCGCGGGCCAGCTCCTCGAAACGCATGGTTCGATCATCCGGCACCGGGCGGGCTCCGGGCACCGGCCCGGGTACAGTACGGCCCATGCCGTGGATCCATCAGGTCCCACACGATGAGGCCGAGGGGCTGCTCCGCGAGGAGCTGGACGCCGCCGTCGAGCGGGCCGGGAGGGTCTGGAACATCGTCCACGTGATGAGCCTGAACCCGGAGGCGATGCGCGACAGCATGGCCTTCTACGTGTCGATCATGAAGGGCGAGTCACCGCTCTCGCGGATCCAGCGCGAGATGCTGGCCACGGTGGTGTCGGCCGAGCTGGAGTGTCATTACTGAACGCAGGCCCACGCGCACGACCTCCGTGAAGAGGTCGAGGGGGAGCTGGACGGGGACGAGGCGGATGCCCTGGTGCACGCGGTCGCCAGGGACTGGAGGACGGCTCCGCTGTCCCCTGCCGACCGGGCGCTGTGCGAGCTCGCCGAGAAGCTCACCCACCGGCAGCGCCGGATGACCGAGGGGGACCTGGACCGGCTCCGGGAGCACGGCCTGGACGACCGGGCCATCCACGACGCCGTGCAGGTCATCGCGTACTTCAACTACATCACGAGGATCGCCGACGCCCTCGGGGTGGAGCACGAGGACTTCATCGGGCCCTGGGGCGAGTGAGCGGTCCGGGGAGCAGCCCGGCGGCGGATCGCGCGCTTCCCTCGCCGGGGGGGCGGTGACCCCGTACGATCGCGCGGGGGCATGTGGATGGTTCGAGCTGACGGGCCGGGCCGCTGGGCCGTCCTCCTCGTGGTCGCCTCGGTCTGCGGCGCGTGCTCGGCGATAGCCCGGACCCCCGTGGGCAGCCCCCTGCCGGTGCCCTCGTCGCCCGCTCCCCATCCCCCGACGACCACCACCCCACCGGAGGCGACGGTGGAGCTCCCGGACGTGACCGGTCTGCGGATCGCGGCCGCCCGCACGCTTCTCGAGGAGCTGGGCCTGGGGGCCGACGTGTCCCGGGTGTTCTCGGGGCGGCCCGAGGGAACCGTGCTCCACCAGCGCCCGGTGGCCGGCGAGGAGGTCCGGGAGGGCGACACCGTCTCCCTCTTCGTGGCCAAGCCCTATCCGCCCATGCCCGACGTCGTGGGCCAGGACCTGGAGGGGGCCCGGACCACCCTGGAGGGGCTGGGCGTCGACGTCAGGATCGAGGTGGTCCGGCAGATATCCTCAGCCCGCGAGGACACCGTCCTGGCCCAGGATCCCGCGCCGGGGACCCGGCTCACCCCGGGCGCCCGCGTGACCCTGACCGTGGCCAAGCGAGGCCGCCGGGGCCGGGGCTGAGGTCAGCCGGTCGAGGGCTCCGCCCGGTCCTCGATCTCCCAGGCGTGGTCGAGGGCGTGCCAGGCCGACCGGTCGGACGCCGTACCGGGGGGGCCAGGTCTTCCTGGACCGGCGGCTGGCGGGGAGCGGCTCACCGTGGGCCCGGGCCCACAGCGCGTCGAGGAGCGCCCGCCTCACGCCGGACATGTGCCGCTCCACGGCCGTGTCGGCCTGCTCGCGGTGCCGACCGCCCAGGCGGGAGACGTAGGCCCGGTCGGCTTCCAGGACGTGCCGGACGATCGCCTCGAGCTCCCTTCCTCCGCCCCGCGGGCCGGTCCGGAGCTCGTGGCCTGTGGCGGCGGCGGCCGCCCGGTCGAACGCGGTCCAGCTCGCCTCCAGGAGGACGGCGAGCCGCCCGAGCTCCGCGTCGTCGATCGGGCGCCGGTCGCCGGCCGGCACCGCTCCCGGCGCCCCGAAGTCGGTCGTGGCATCGCCTTCCAGGCGCTCGACGACCTCCAGCTCGGACGGGTCACCCGGAGGCTCGAGACCCTCGGCGGCCGGTCCGAGGGCGGCTCGGTATCTCCGGGCGTGATCCACCAGGGAAACGAGGGCTCCGGCCTCGTCCCGAGTGCTCCGGCACCAGCCCGGCCAGTCCACTGCGGCGGCGAACACCCTTCGCCGGCCGGACTCCACGTACACCCGGTGGCTGGAGGTCATCGCGGTTCCCGGGGAGCCGCGGCTAGGCCCGTACGGCCCGCCAGACCGAGAGCTGCCAGAGGAGCCGGCTCCCCCGCCGGCGCAGCCGGACCAGTCCCTCGGCCATGAGCCGGGCCACGGCCTTCGACCTCGCCACCACGTCCGGGAGCGGCAGCTCGCGGGACAGGATCCGCTGGACGTTCTTCGCGCCGAAGATGCGGCGGGCGGCCTCGAGGACCCGGCTCTCGGCCTGGATCGTCCCGGTGGGCAGGTACATCCGCCCGCCCGGGAGGAGGCAGTCACCGACGTCTTCCAGCATCAGGACGGGGAGCTCGGCGCCGGTGGGCCCACCCGACCGGCCGTCCGGGAACCATCCGGCCACCTCGGCGATGTCGTCGGGGATCCCGGATATGTCCCCGATCACCACGTGGGCCCGGACGTCGCGGACCGGCTCCAGTACGTGCCCGACCAGGAACTCCGTCCGGTCGGACAGGCCGAGGGCCTCGGCGTTCTCGGTGGCCACGGCCACCGCGTCGGGGGAGGCGTCGCAGCCGACGACCCGGCCGGCCCCGAGCCTGGCGGCCACGAAGCTCAGGACCCCGCTCCCGCACCCCACGTCGATCACCGTCTCGCCCGGCTCGAGCTCGAGCGCCTCGGCCAGGAGCCGGCTCGTGTGGGTGGGCGTGAAGACGTTGGGCGTGAGCGTGAGGGTGAACGGCCCGGTTCGCCCCGTCCAGCGGTACTCCCTGCGCTCGTCACCGAGGTCGCTCATGGAGGAATCCTATTCCCGAAATGCCCGAGGCGCTCACGGGTCGGCCGTGGCGGAGCCGGCCCGGAGCGGAACAAGCCCCCGTCTGGGCGGTACCACCTCACCCCGCCGTCGAGGCCGAGCCGAATCCTCCATCCGTGCTCGTGGACCAGCCTGTGGTGAAAGCCACACACCAGCACCAGGTTGTGCAGGTCGGTGGGCCCTCCCCGCTCCCACCACACCACGTGGTGGGCCTGGGTGAACCACCGGGTCCCGCATCCCGGGAACCGGCACTCCCGGTCGCGCTGGCGGAACTGGCGGAGCATCCAGGCCGGGGGCTCCCGGGTGAGCCGTCCCACCCGGATGGGGTTCCCGGCGCCGTCCTCCACCAGAGCCTGGACCCTGGCGTTGCAGAGCAGGCGCCGGGCGGTCTCGGGGTGGATCACCCCTCCCCCCTCCACCTCGGCACCTCGGTCCCCGAGGGACAGGGCCTCGGCCGCCGCGTGGACCACGACGGTGGCCCGGTCCGGGTCAGGGTCCTGTCCGAGGCGGGCGGAGGCCAGCGCCACCAGGGCGTCGGCCCGCCGGGCCTCGAGGTACCGACCGTCCTCCTCCCCGGGCATCGCGGGGACCCGCTCGGCCAGGCGGTCGATAGCGCGGGCCACCACGGCCCCCTCGGCCGCGGGAAGCTCGGCCTGGAGGCCGAACCTGGTCCTGTCCTCGTGGTACCACCACGAGAGTGACCTGCTCCGGTGGGCCTCCCGGACCGGCTCCACGGAGCGGGCCAGGGCCAGGTCCCCCCGGCGCCGTATGGCCCCCACCGACACGCCACCAGCCCAGGCCACCAGGCGGGCCTCGTCCTCGGGGGTGGCGAACCGGGCCAGCTCCACGACCTTGTCGATCGAGAGCTCCCCGCCGACCAGGGCCTCGGAGACGAGGGGCAACGACTCCAGGGCGCGGGCCGCCCAGAGCCACCGCTGGGCCTTCCAGTAGGAGATCCCCAGGCGCATCGAGACCCAGTGGACCGGGTCCCGGGCTCCCCAGTCCCGCCACACCCCGGCCTCCGCGGCCTCGAGGATCAGTCGGAGGAGCTCCCGGTGGTGGGCCCCCACGGCCCCCCAGGCGCGGCCGATCGCATCGACCAGCGCCCTTTCGCGTGCTTCTCGAACTTCGTCCTGCGCTTGCACCCGCACCCTCGTTCAGGTCCGGGGGGAGGTGCGATCATTATACCGAACAGGTGTTCGATTGTCAATACCCCGATCGCTCGCCGTACGCGGAGGTCCTTCAACACGGGGGACCCTCGGCCCTCCCCCCGGGGAGATCGCCTCACCACCCTGGCCCGAACCGACCGGAGGGGGATCCGAGGAGGCCTTCGCTCACCCGGGAACCGCGGCGAGGAACATTACAGGTGTCCTCACGGCGCAAGGAGGACCACATCCGAGGAGGAGGTGAAGGGTCATGGCACGCGTCGCTGTGTCCACCGACGTCTCGGCAGCCCCGGAAGCGATCTGGGAGCTGATGTCCGCCCCGGACCGCTACCCGGAGTACGTCGACGCCACCGACCGCATGATCGACGTCCCCGACGAGGACGTGGGGGTCGGCTACCGGTACAGGGAGTACGGGGGCATCCGGCCGTTCGTGAGCGAGAGCGAATGGGTGGTCACGGAGTTCGAGCCGACCCGCCGCTAGGTCCACGTCGGCGACGACGGGAAGATGACGGCGCGACTCGAGATCGAGCTCGCTCCCACCGAGGGCGGCACCCGTCTGACGCTGGCGATAGATCTCAGGCCGCGCTGGTTCCTGGCGCCGGTCAACGCCGTCCTGTGGCCGCTGCTGATGCGGAGGCGTACCCGGGCGTCGATGGAGGTCACGGCGGCCAACGCCAAGAGGATCGTGGAGTCGATCGAGCCGGAGGACGTGCCGTAGCGGTGGGGCGGAGGGACCGGCACCGGCTGGTCCCGGACGGAGGAGGAGCCCAGCGATGGAGCTGCACGAATTGCTCAGATTCATCCACATCCTCGGGGCCGTGATCTGGGTCGGAGGTGTGATCGTCCTGAACGCGGTCGTCACGAAGGCGAGCCGGAGAGCCGACCGGAGCGCGGTCATCCGCCTGAACGAAGAGCTGGACTGGGTCGGGCCATGGATCATCTCCCCCGCCGCCACGGTCATGATCGGCCTGGGCGTCTGGCTGGTCCTCCTGGAGGATGAGTGGGCGTTCTCGCAGCTGTGGATCGTCCTGGCCCTCGTCCTCGTGGGCATGTCGATGGTCCTGGGGATGGGCTACCTCGGGCCCGAGGGGAAGCGGATCTCGACGCTCGTGAAGGAGCGGGGGGACGCAGACCCCGACGCCCGCCGCCGCATGGGGCGCCTCCTGTGGGTGGCTCGCCTCGACGTGCTCATCCTCCTGGTCGTGCTCTGGGCCATGGTCTTCAAGCCCGGCGCTTGAAGCCCGCCCGGCGAGACCTTCCGGGGGACCGGACCCACCGGTCGTCGAGTGGCGCGTGGGGATGGCTCGCTCGGCACGCCGGGCAGCACCTCACCGCCGGGGCGTGCCAGAGGCCCGCGGTGGTCCGGGGAGATCCCGTCGCCGGGAGATGGGTGTCGGAGGGCTGAGCCGAACGATCTGCCACCGGACTGGCGGGTCCGTCCATGGATGTCGTGGGCGGACCCATGCGCTCCGTAGCCGATGCGTCCCTTTACTTGACTCAGGGACACAACTCGGAAAGTGCTGGCTGGAGCGTCACGGCGTACCCCGAGTGTGGCGAGGGCACTGTGGCGATGCGGGTTCCTCGGTCCGAGATGGGTTCGCGGTCCTTACCGCCCGAGG
>JACQTL010000291.1 GCA_016210805.1 Actinomycetota bacterium
CCACCGCGTCGAGGGCCGGCGTGTCCACGACGACCTCGGCCAGGACCTCCCCCTCCACGGTGACCCGCATCGCGGCGACCTTGGTCCCGCCGGCGTCCACGCCGACGGCCTGGGCCCCCGCCCCGCCGGCCCCACCGGGGGCATCAGAACCGGAGGGTCGCCCCGACACCCCCCAGCTCCTCCAGCAGGCCGTCCTCGGTGACCACCTCTACCCGGGTCCCCTGGCGGAGGGCCTGGGCCACGGCGGCCTCGACCACGTCGGGCACGGGCTGGAGCTTCTCCCCGCACGCCTCGCACGCCGTCCCGCCGGTGGCCAGGCGCCCGCACCGGGGGCACGCCAGGCCCTCGGCGCGGACCTCGGAGGAGACGACCAGCGTCGCGGCCCTGGCCTCCCCCAGGGCCCGGAGCGTGGCCCGGAGCCCGGCGACGGCGTTCCGCCCGGCGCTCGCCTCGGCCACCAGGGCCCGGACCGTGGCTCGCTCCTTCTCGCGCTCGAGGTCCTCCTCCACGGCCAGGGAGCGCTCCAGCACCTGGACGGGGGACGCCCCGATGGGCAGGACCATCCGGGCCCGGACCCGCTGCCGCAGGTAGTCGTGGAGCTCCTTCTCGAACTCGTTCACGATCTCCTCGGGGCCGCCCAGGATCAGGTGGTCGAAGCGCCGCCGCTTGAAGAACCGGAACAGGACCTCCGCCACGCGCTTGAGGTGCTTGGTTCGGATGTCGTCGATGTGGCGCCGGAACCTGGCCTGGGACCACCCTCCCTGGTCGTGGCGCCCGGGGACCTCGTCCTCGACGTCGGACTCCTCGTCGATCCGGCCGAGCTCCGCCAGGAAGATCCGAGCCTTCTCGCTGTCCACGAGGACCGTGCAGAACGACTCGTACATCTCGAGCAGCGCCTGGAGCTGGGTGAGGTCGGCCTGGGGGGCGATCTCGATCCTGTCCCGGACCGGGCGGGACAGCAGGATCTCCTCGTGGAGCCCGGCGGCGGAGCAGGAGAACAGGGCCAGGCCCCGGGTGGGGCCCCGCTCGAGGTCGTCCTTCACGAACCGCTCCAGGAAAAGGGCGTCCGACAGCAGCGAGGCCCTGGCCTCCCGGGGGAAGGTCTCGGCCCTGTCGCGGACCCTGCGGAGCAGCTCGTCCAGGCGCACCGCGTAGTCCTGCTTCCTCGGATACCTGCGGCCGTCCACCGTGAGGTATAGGGAGACCACCTGCAGTTCGCCCGGGGTCCACTCGGCGAGCTTGCGGATCAGGGACGGGTCGAGGTCGGCCATCGGCATCCTCCCAGCGTCGTGGCGGGCACGGGACGGCGCGGTTCGGGATCTTCGGTCACGTGATCTGGATCTTCTCCAGGGGTGAGGTCCGCTCGATGCCCTCGGCCCGAGAGTCGATCACCGCCTTCACCGCGAGCAGGAACTCCCGTCCCGCGGCCAGGAGGTGCTCCGCCACCTCGGGGCGGACGGTCTGGGTCGCCGTGAGGAGCATCGACACCGGGCAGAGCCCGACGGAGCACACCGGCCCGGCGACCCCCGCCGGGGCCTCCCCCTTCACCTGGGTTCCTTGCATCTTCACTTCCTTTCTCCGGCCGCCCCCGTCCGGGCCGGTCCCGGCTCCCTGGCGAACCTGACCTCCAGCTGGTCGCCTTCGAACGAGGCCTCCCGTACGGAGAGGCGCTGCAGCGTCTGGGGCAGCACGAGGTTGCGCTTGTAGTTCCCCACCTTGATGTAGAGCTCCTCGCCTCGCCGGTGCACGTCGAGGTCCTCCTTCCCGGCGAACGGCAGGCGCAGGGACAGCACGTACGACGAGCCCCGGCGGCGGATCCGGATCGGCTGGTCGCGGTGGAGGATGTCCATCACGTCCAGCTCGCCGTAGACCTCCCCGCCCATCTCCTCCAGGAGCTCGACGCCGACCATCTCCCGGTCGAAAAGCCGCGCGGTGAGGATGGGCACTGGCTCGAACGACTCGTGGACCGTGGCCAGGTGCTCGGCCTGGATGTCCTTCCACTTCCCGAAGTAGGGGTCGGTGACGTCGTCGGGGATGATCCGGTTGACCACCACGGTGTCCACCCGGTACCCGAACAGCGACAGGTACGTGTACGTGCGCCGGGCCTCGGAGATGACCATCTTCTCCGGGTTCACCACCAGGCGCACCGAGGAGACCTCCTCGTCGGTGAGGATCCGCCGCACGGCGTCCAGGTTGCGGTGGAGCCGCTCCACGGCCCCGAACACCCTGTCGTCGGCGATGGGGAGCGAGGTGACCCGGGAAAGGATCGGCCGGACCGTCTTCACGACGCCCCTGGAGACGGGGAAGATCCGCTCGATGTACCAGTTCATGACCTCCGGGAGCGACAGGAGCCGGAGGGTCTCGGCGGTGGGCGCGCAGTCCACGACCAGGAGGTCGTGCCTGCCCGCCTCGACGTAGCGCTTCACGTCGATCAGGGCGAATATCTCGTCGATCCCCGGGATCACCGACAGCTCCTCGGCCTGGATCGCGTCGACCCCCGCCCAGTTCATCAGGGAGATGAAGTACTCCTGGATCTCCCGCCAGTTCTCCTCCAGGCGGCTCTGGGCGTCGATCTGCTCGGCCCACAGGAGGGGGATCACCTCCCTGGCCTCGGGGCCTAGCTCGATGTCGAACGAGTCGGCCAGGGAGTGGGCGGGATCGGTGCTCATCACCAGGGTCCGGTGGCCGGCCCTGGCCGCCCGGACGGCGGTGGCCGCGGCGACGGTGGTCTTACCGACGCCACCTTTCCCGGTGAACAGCAGGACCCGCATCTGGCCGTAGCTTATCCCCTGGGCCCGAGACCTAACCCGGGCCCGGCGGCCCCTCGCGGGGGGTCCGTCAGGATCCGGAGGCGGAGCCGGAGGCGGATCCGGTCCGGCGCTCGACCGTGAACGCGGCGGCACCGGCCGGCGCTGACGGCGATGCGGTCCCCGGGGCGGATCCTTCCCATCCCGGCGACCTTCCGGGGCACGGACGCGGCCACCGTGAAGGTCCCGGACCCCTCCACGCGGCCCATCCGGAACGTCCCCAGGGGCTCCTCGTCCCCCGCCCTGGTGAGCGTGGCGACGACGGGAGCCGCGCGACCCTCGCCCGCGCATCCTCGGCCGGACACCGACACCTCCGTGCCCACCGGCCCGCTCTCCGGTCGCACCCGGATGCGAGGCTCCGCCTCCGGGCCCCGCCCGGCCCGCGATGGGACCGACGTCGCGAGGAGGACGGCGAACAGGGCGACCATCGAGGCGCCGAGCACGAGGCCGCCGGGGAATGATCGCCGGCGAGGGCCGGGATCGCCCATGGCGCGGGGGGGCTGCATGCGCGGCGAGGGTACGGCCCGGGCCGCCCGGCCGGAACCCCGGAACCGGGTAGGGGGTCAGCGGGACTCGACGCGCCTCTTGAGCCCGTCCAGCGCCGTCTTGACGATCTGCTTCTCGCCCTGGCGCTTCAGGAACCCGGGGACCGCGATGGCCAGCTCGACGCCCAGGCGATAGGTCACCCTGGTCTCGTCCTCGTCGAGCTCCTCCAGCACGTACTCCCCCTGGATGTCGCGGATCTTGCCCTCGATGGACGTGGTGGTCCACGACACGCCCCCGTCCCCGTCGTACTCGTAGGCCAGGACGTAGCGGGTGTCGCCGATCACCGGCGCGGTGACCTCGAACTCCACCGCGGTGGCCCGGCCGTCGGGCCCCCGCTCCACGACCCTCGTGGCCCTGACGTCCGACCACTCCGGGTACGACTCGAACTCCGCGATCACCTCCATGATCGCCTGAGCCGACGCGCCGATAGTGATCGAGCCCTCGGCCCGGTCCGCCATCCCCGACCTCCCGTTCGAAGCGGTTGTGGCGCCAGCCTAGCCCGCCGGGCGCGGGGCAGGAGTGCCCATACCTGGGCACCCGGGTGGTCCGAACCGTCCACTCCCCGCGGGCCCCCTATCGGCCCGCCCGTGGGGATGTTGGGGGACACATCCCCACGTAGCGTTCGATCGGGTCGCCCGACGCGCGGCCGATCGCTGCGGCCACGGCGGGACCACTAGCCACAGGGGGAGCCATGCGCAGG
>JACQTL010000294.1 GCA_016210805.1 Actinomycetota bacterium
GGGAACGCCTGCCCGTCGGACAGGCGGATGACGCCACCCTCGGCGGACTCCAGCCGGGTGGACAGGAGGACCTCGATCCCCCGGCGCTCCAGCCTGCGCACGGTGTACCGGGCCAGGTCCTCCCCGATCTCGGGGAGGATCGTGCCGGCCGCCTCTACCAGGACCCAGCGCATCCGCTTGCCCCGGAGCGCGGGGATCCGCCTGATGGCCGCGCGGGCCAGGTCCTCGAGCTCGGCCAGGGCCTCCACCCCCGCGTAGCCGCCCCCCACGAAGACGAAGGTCAGCGCGGACCGGCGGCGCTCGGCGTCGGTGGCCTCGGCGGCGGCCTCCAGCCGGGACAGGACGTGGTTGCGGAGGTGGATCGCCTCGGCCACCGTCTTGAACCCCACCGCCCGGTCGGCCAGCCCGGGGATGGGCAGGACCCGCGAGATCGAGCCGGGCCCCAGCACCAGCACGTCGTAGGGCTCCCGGAACACCTGGCCGTCCACCCCGGCCACCTCGGCCCACCGGGAGACGTGATCCACCGACCCGACCTCCCCGACCAGGAGCTGCGTTCGCCGGAGGACCTGCCTGAGGGGAACCACCACGTGGCGGGGCTCGATGTTCCCGGACGCGGCCTCGGGGAGGAACGGCTGGTACTGCATGAAGCTCTCCTGGGAGACCAGCACCAGCTCGTGGCCCCGGCGGGCCAGGGGGCGCTCCAGCTTCAGGCATGCGTACATGCCGATGTAGCCGCCGCCGACCACCAGCACCCGCATCCCTCGCTCCACCCCCTCGTGTCCCGGGGAGACCCGGCAAGCAGGTGGGGCCCCGGCTCCCGCCGGGGCCCCACCGGGCGTTGCTCGTCGACGAGCCCGGTTACGGGGTCGGGTCGACCACCGCCACGTAGTTGTCCTGCTGGGGGATCGGAACGCCCTCGAACAGGAGTCGCTCGCGCCGGTAGTTGGCGTTGTAGCCCACCCAGGCCGTCTGGCCGTTCACGGCCACGTCGATGTAGTCACCGATGAAGAACCCGCCGAGCAGCGGATCCGCCTCGGACTCGTTCGACGGCTTCGTGATGCGCTGCCTGGCCAGGATGGTCCCGTTGGCCCGGAGCGTCACCATCTCCACGTCCTGGCGGTTGTGGAACATCGTGTCGAACCGGTTCGTGAACCAGGCCACGACCAGGCGGTTGCTGGTCGGGTCGCTCGATATCGCCGGGAAGTAGTTGTCCCCGAACTGCGAGATCACCTTCCTCGGCGACCACGAGGCCCCGCCGTCGTCGGACCACATCAGGAAGATCTTCGGCTCCTCGCAGACCGACTGGAAGATGACCCGTCCGCAGGCGTCCCACGTCAGGTAGATCCGCGGGCTGCCCCCCACCATCTTGACCTCGTGCTTCGGGTAGGTCGCCACGCGGAAGTCGTTCGCGTGGAGGAACCCGCCGAACGGGATCGGGGAGCGCTCCTCGAAGATCACCATCTCGGGCCCGAACACGGTGGAGCCGGGCTCGGCGACACGCATCTTGAAGATGAACCTCTGGGGGGTCCCCTCGAGCTCGCCTTCGATCTGGGCCCACGTCACGTAGACCCGGCCGTCCGGCCCGATCGTCACGTCGCTGAACTGCACGTCCACGTCGTCGACGCTGATCGGGATGGGCGCCGTGCAACCCGCCAGCATGGCGTCGCACCTCACGGCGAAGATCTCGGCCGTGAAGCCCGCCGGGTTGGGGGGCGTCGGATCCAGGTCGAAGTCGCTGTACGTGACCCACACGACGTTGCCCGCGCCGCCGCTCACGCCGACGTCGAACCACTCCTTGTCGAAGAAGTGGGTCGGGTCGGGCGAGAAGGCCGCGAACCGGCGGGTCGGCCAGCAGTCCGGGTCGGCGAACCCACCGTCACCGCAGGCCGGCCCCATCAGGGTGCCCGGGGTGGTCCGGTAGATGCCGATCCCGTTCGTCATCCCGAAGGGGTCGAACGGGTCGTAGTTCAGGCTCGACCCGAAGAGGTTGCAGTTGGTCTTCGAGAACCGGAACACGGGGTCCCCGCCGGACGGACGCTCGTCGGTCCCTCCGACGATGACCGGCGGGAGCAGCCCCTCGGAGAGGAGCGAGGCCCCTCCGTCCGCGGAGAAGTGCCAGCCGGTGAAGTTCCCCTCGGGGTCGAGCAGCCCGCGGTAGTCGTTCGTCCCCTCGATCACGTAGTTGAGGTTGTTCCGGCAAGCGTCAACGGCCTCCTCGTTCTGAGGGAAGCCGAAGATGTCGAAGTTGAAGACGTTCTCGGCGGCGGCCCCTATACCGTTGGCCGCCACGAGCTTGCCGGCGCCCGCCGCCGCCACGTTGTGCGCTGCCACGAACCTGGACTGGAGGTGGGACGGCGCCTCCTCCGGGTTCGCGGTCCAGTATCGGGTGGCCACCGAGGTGGACATCCTGGTGAGCATCCGGTGCGACGCGGGGCGCTCCTTGGGAGCGCCGGTCGCCGGAAGGGCCACCAGGCTGAGGAGCAGGACCACGAGGCTCCATCGCGCCACGGTGACCAGGGGAAATCGCTTCATGTGGAGCCTCCTTGCGAATGACGACGGCGACTAAGGGAACGAGCACGAGCGTCGTTGCGCGGCACCACCTCCCCTGCTGCGCACGGACAAGCGGTGCGAGTCAACCCCATGGGGTGAGGGGCGGTCAAGTCCGTCCCGAGCCGTTGGGGGGATGGGCCGTCGGCGGGCGCCGGTGCGGGGTCCTCCGTCAGCGGGCGCCGGCCCGCTCGCGCAGCGCGGCGAAGCTCAGGGGGTCGGTGGTCACCGTTCCCAGGCGGACGGGGTCGTACCTGGTGCCGTGGCAGTCGGACGAGCCCGTGGCCAAGAGGCCGAGGGCCCCGGCCACCTCCGCGTAGCGGATCCGCTGCTCGGGCGTGTGGTCCGGATGGTCGGTCTCCAGGCCCTCCATCCCGGCCGCGGCCATGGCCTGGATCAGCTCGCCCGGGACCTCCCGCTGATCGCCCCACATGCCCGGGTGGGCCAGCACGGAGACCCCGCCCGCCCGCCGGATCAGGGCCAGGGCGTCCAGGGGATGCAGGGCGTGCTTGGGCTCGTCGGCCCTGCCCCCGTCGGCGATCAGCTCCGAGGTGTAGGCATCGTGCTCGGTGGCCACCACCCCGGCCTCGACGAGAGCCTGGGCCACGTGGGGCCGGACGATGCTCGCCTCCCCGGCGATCTCGCGGACCCGCTCGAAGCTGATCGGGTACCCCAGGGCCTGGAGCTTCTCGACCATCCGCTCCCCCCTCCGGAGCCGGTCGTCCCGGAGGCGGGACAGCTCCACCTGGAGCTCGCGGTCGTCCACCCGGATCCAGTAGGCCAGGACGTGGATGCTCGATCCCTCGTACATCGAGGAGAGCTCCAACCCGGGGACCAGCTCGATCCCGGCCTCCCCGGCCGCAGCGGCCGCCTCGGCCAGCCCCTCGGTGGTGTCGTGGTCGGTGACCGCCAGGACCGAGAGGCCCCGGCGGGCGGCCAGCTCGACCACCTCCCGGGGGGTGAAGGTCCCGTCCGAGCGGTTCGTGTGGGCGTGCAGGTCGATCCCGGGCACGGCAAAGAGGCTCCCACACGAGGGAGGGGCCGTCACCCGGTGCCGGTCAGTGGCCGGCCGCCGGGAGGACCGTGAGGGTGCCGACCATGCCGGCCTCCTCGTGGCCGGGGACGGAGCAGATGAACGTGTACGTCCCGGGACTTCCGGTGAACGTGACCGTCCGGGTCTCGTTCGGGCCGAGGAGGACCTTCAGGCCGAGCTCCTCGATCGTGAAGTCGTGTCCGAACGCGTCCAGGTTCGTGAACCTGATCGAGACGTCCCCCTCCTTCACCGAGACCTCGCTCGGGTCGAAGCCGCCGATGGCCACGTCCATGACCAGGGTCTCGCCGGACCCGTCATGCCCCCGCCTCCCGTCCCCGTGTCGCCGCCCGGTCCCGACGGGCCGGGGAGGTTGTCGGGGTCCACCGTCCCCACGACCTCGCTGATCCCCCCGTCGAACGGGCTTCCCATCACCGGGTAGCTGGCCGGCGCTTCGGGCGCGCTCTCGGTGACCTGGATGACGCCGACCGACCCGAGCCCCGTGTAGGCGAACGCGTGCGTCACGAACGGGTACAGCCCCTCGGCGGGGATCCGAAGCTCGAACATCGCCCCGTCCCCCGGCGGGATGTTCCAGGTCTGGAGCCCGTTCAGCGGTGTGGTGGGGTTGCCCGAGGCGTAGACGTGGTCGAACAGCGCCCCGATCACGTGGAACGCGTTGGAGAGGGTGGGTCCGGCGTTCACCACCCAGAGCCTGATCGTCTCGTTCGGCCTGGCCTGGAGCGGCGCGTCCAGGTACCGGTTGGCCCGCCCGTCGAACACGACGTGCGTGGGCCGCGGAGCGAGCATCTTCGCCACGTCGCCCTCGAGGACCCCGTCCACCGCCCGGTCGGCCGCGTAGAGCTCGCTCGCGACCAGGACGTACTCGCGGGCCGGCGCCAGCCCCTCCTCGGGCTCCACCACGATGGCCCCGTACATGCCGTTCGCGATGTGGTGCAGGACCGGCGGGACCCCGCAGTGGTACATGAAGACGCCGGGGAAGCGCGCCACCCAGTCGAAGGTCAGCGTCTCCCCCGGCGCCACGGGCTGGTAGTTCACGTCCCACGGGGTCTCCGCGGCGTGGAAGTCGATCGAGTGGGCCAGCCCCATCACGCTCCGGTTCGTGAGCGTGAAGCGGACGGTGTCGCCCACCTTCACCCTGATCACGGGTCCGGGGGCGGTCCCCCCGAACGTCCAGACCCGGTACTCGACGCCCTCGGCGATATCCTGGACCGTCTCCACCGCGTCCAGGTGGACCTCGACGATGCGACCTGTCCCCTCTCCGTAGATGCGGTACGCGGGTCCGTCGGCCGCCGCGGCGACCGACCCCGGCCCGGCGGGCCCGGTGTCCGCCGGGGGAACTTCGCCGAACCAGGTCAGGCCCACGATGAGCACCGCCACCTCGAAGACCAACCCCAGCGCGATCAGCCGCTTCATCTTCTTCGCCTCCCTCGGGCTCCGTGCCCTTCGGGCACAGGTCGGGCCGTCATTCGACGATAAGTATAGAACTTAACGTGAGGCTCACAACTCCTGGTCGCTCGATCGCCCGGGCCTCCCCGGCCCCACTCCGCCGGCCGGAGTCCTTACCTCCCGCTTACGCGGCGCGCGCCGGGCCCTTGCACCCGGGGGCCACGCTCGGTCCAGGCCGATCGAGAGGAGGTACACGATGAGGAAGGGAACGAGGGTCGCGGTGGTGCTGGCCCTGGGCGGCGCTGTCATGCTCTCCGGCTTCGGCGTGGGGGCGGCGGTCTTCGCCCAGGAGGGCGAGAGCCCCGAGCCGGTGCCGACCGAGGTGCCCGGCGAGATCCTGGAGCGAGCCAGGGCCCGGCTGGAGGAGGGCGCCGGACCGCTCTTCGGCGTGGTTCACGGGGATCTCTCCCTTCTCCGCTTCGACGGGGAGGAGCTGTCGCTCGGATACGACAGGGGCATGATCGTCTCCCGGACCGCCGACACCGTGACCGTCCTCCGCCTGGACGGGGTCTCCGTCACCTTCGCAGTGGACCCGGAGACGCTAGTCCGTGAGGGGCTCGAGCCCGGCACCGTCGAGGGGCTGGAGGTCGGTGACGTCGGGATGTTCTTCTCCGAGCCGGCGGAGGGCGGCGGAACGCGGCACGCGGTGCTGGTCAGGTGCGTCCAGCATCGCCACCTCCCGGGCGAGGGGTCGGCGTCCGAGGCGGCGTAGGGACGTCGAGTGGGCAGGGGAGCCCGCCCCTAAAGGGGCGGGCTCCTCCCGTCACGGCGTCGGGACCGGGCGGGCGGGAACTTACCGGCCCCGTACACGGCCTTCGCCGGCAGCTTCCGGGCGGGGCCGATCCTGCACCCGACACCCGATGAAGGAGGGACGTCATGGCACGGAAGTGGTCTTTCGCCGCCCTGGCCGGGGCACTGGCCGCGGCGCTGCTCGCGGCGCCGGCGTCGGCAGCTCCCGGCATCTTGGCGGGAGCCGTTCACGGGGAGGGCACGTGGTCGTACGTGGACGGGTCCTCCCGAACCTTCGTCGCCGACTTCGGCCGGATCACCCTGGCCGACGGGGACGGCATCAACCTGTTCCGGGCCGACCAGGTGCTCGTGCGGGTGGCGCACGACGACGACACGTGCGTGCGCCTGCACGGCCTCCCGGCGACGACCGAGGACCTTCGGGTCGGGATGCGGGCGGTCACGTTCTCCGAGGAGGGGGACGGCGGCGCCCCGGCCGCGGCGGCGATCCGGGCCGGGAGGCCGCTGGTCCGCTGGGACCGGCCGGGCTGCGGCCTGCTCCGCGGCGCCGTCCACGGCGACACCTCGGTCACCTATGTCGACGGCGCCAAGCGGGAGTTCGACTGGGATCGCGGCCGGATCATCGAGATCACCGACTCCACGATCACGACCGTTCGCCGGGACGGGGCTTGGGTGACGGTGTCGTGGGACGAGGACACCCGCCACCGGGGCCACCAGGGCATCGAGGACCTGGAGGTCGGGGACCGGATCCAGGTGGTCTCGGAGGAGATGGGCGACGGGTCGCTCCTGGCCAGGGTCATCGCCTACCTGGCCTGAGCGTCGCCGCGGCGGGGGCTCCGGGCGACCAGGTCGCCGTCGACCTCCCCGACCGCGCGACACCCGGCGATGGCCATGGCGACGTCGAGCTCGGCCCGGAGGAGGTCCAGCACGTGCCGGACGCCGGCCTCCCCGGCGACGGCCAGCCCCCAGAGCACCGGGCGGCCGACCAGCACCGCGCGGGCCCCCAGGGCCAGGGCCCGGAGCACGTCCGACCCCCGCCTGACGCCGCCGTCCAGGAGGACCTCGACCCGGCCGGCGACGGCCTCGACGACCTCAGGGAGGGCGTCGATCGCGGCCACGGTGCCGTCCAGCTGGCGGCCTCCGTGGTTCGACACGACGAGGCCGTCCACGCCCGCGTCGACGGCCCGCCCGGCGTCGTCGGCCCGGACCACGCCCTTCAGGACGAGAGGGAGGCCGGAGAGGGTTCGCACCCACTCCAGGTCGTCCCAGGTCACCGACGGGTCGTGGCGCTCGGCCATGTAGGCGAACAGGGCGGACCCCTCGACCTCCGGCAGGGACCGGGCCAGGTTGGCCAGCTCGATCCCCGGCGGCAGCGAGAATCGGTTCCGCGTGTCCCGGTCCCGGAGCCCGAGGAGCGGGGTGTCGACCGTGAGGACCAGCACCCCGAAGCCCGCCGCCTCGGCCCGGGCCACGAGATCCGCGGTGAGCCCGCGGTCCCGGTGGATGTAGAGCTGGAACCACCGCCGGCCCTCCGGCGCCTCGGCGGCGACGTCCTCCATCGAGGCCGATGCGATCGTGGAGAGCACCATCACCGTGCCCGCGGACGCGGCCGCCCGGGCCGTGGCCAGCTCGCCGTCGGGGTGGGCCATCCGCTGGAAGGCCGTGGGGGCCACGAGGACCGGGAACGACACCGGGGAGCCCAGCACGGTCGTGGCCGGGTCACGGTCGGCCACGTCCACCAGCACCCGCGGCCGGAGGACCCACCGCTCGAACGCGGCCCGGTTCTCCCGGAGGGTCCACTCGTCCCCCGCCCCGCCCGAGTAGTACTCGAAGATCGTGCGGGGCAGTAGCGCCGCGGCCCGCTCCTCGTAGTCCGGCACGGAGGCCGGCGGCCCGGGGTCCGGTGACGGGGGTCCGCTCGTCTGCCTACTGCCGGACGAGGACATCGACCTCTCCCTCCTTGCGGGGGACGTGGACGGCCGTCGCGTCGGCCCGTCGCGAGAAGGTCAGGTCCACGCGGGCCGCGCCGACCCGCATCCCCACGACCTCCAGCTGCTCCAGCCAGGTCGGGAGCTCCGGCCGGACGACCCACAGGACGCCCTGGGCCGCGTCGGCCGACAGGCCGCAGAACGAGCGGACCAGGAGGAGGGGGGCGCCCGCGGCCACGGCATGGGGCCGGCAGGCCTCGGGGTGCTCCACCGGAGCCTCGACGTCCTCGGCCCCGAACCCGCAGAACATCTCGGGATACCGGCCCAGCGGCGACCGGCTCCCGGCGGCGGCGACCTGGTCCACCAGGGACAGGCTCTCCCGGTGCAGACCGGCCCTCCGGAGCCCGTGGGCGATGAGCGCGCTGTCGTGGGGCCAGACCGCTCCCCCGTGGCGGCCCAGGGGGTCGAACAGGGGGTGGGAGGAGGAGAGGGTCCGGACCCCCCACCCGCAGGCCAGGCTCCGGGAGAGGAGGGTCCGGGCCGTGGCGGCGGCTCGCTCCCCCTCCAGGATCCGGCACCACAGAGCGTGGCCGGCGTTGGAGGCCGGCGTGGCCACCGGGCGCTTGTCGCCGTCCAGGGCCAGCGCGGGGAACCCGAGGTCCTCGATCCAGAAGTCGGCGGCGAACCGGTCCCTCAGCCCGTCGGCGGCCCGGTCCAGCCCCTCGGCGGCCCCGGCGTCGCCCAGGGCCCTGGCCAGGCCGGCCGCGGCCCGGCGGGCCGCGTAGACGTAGGCCTGGACCTCCACCAGCGCCACGGGCCCGGACACCGGCGTCCCGTCCGGGTGGGCCACGGCGCCGGGGGCATCCCTCCATCCCCCGCCGGAGGCCGGACCGGGCCGCCCCTCGACGTAGCCGTCGCCGTCGGCGTCTCCCCAGCGGTCGATCCACTCCAGGGCCCCCAGGGCGTTGGGCCACAGCTCGCGCACCGCGTCGAGGTCCCCGGTCCAGGCGTGCGCGGCGCCCAGCACCACGAGCCACAGCGGGGTCGTGTCCAGCGCGCCGTCGGGCTCCCCGCCGGCCGGCCGCTCCGGGTCGGCGTCCGTCCTCGTCGATCCGACATCCGCCGACCGGCCCCGGTGGGGGATCCGCCCCGGCTCCTCGCCGTGCTCCGGGGCGTCGCGCTCTCCCTGGAGGTCCGCGAGGCGCCGGAGGGTGGACCAGGCGACGTCGGGGTTCACCCCCAGGCACTCGTAGGCCGCGATCAGGGCGTCCCGCCCGAGGAGCGCCCCGAACCACGGGACGCCGGCCTCCAGGAACGGCTCCCCGGCCCGGTCGGCCGACTGGAGCATCCGGAGGTCCCGGATCGAACGTTCCAGGATCCGCTGGAACCCGGGGTCTGACGAACGGAACCTGGTGCACCTTCGACGCCACCTGGCGTGGGCCCGGTCCACGGCCGCGCGGGACTCCTCGATCGGCCTGCGGGCCGGGCTGGCCTCCCCCACCGCCGGGATGACCTCCATCCCCAGCTCCACGGGAGCCCGGGGCTCCAGGTGCAGGCGGAAGGCGGCCCGGCCGGCCGAGAGGTCCTCCGGCATGGGGGAGAACCGGATCACGGTGCTCCGCGCGGCGCCGTCCCGGCCCCGGTGGGACAGCACGACCTGGTTGCGCTCGACCCGCGAACGCTGGGGCTGCCCGCCGCCGGCCGGAGCGATGCTCCGCGAGTCGAGCACCTCCCGGAAGTCGGCCTCGAACAGCACCTCGACCCCGACGTCGCGGGCGGCCGGACCGTACGCCGTCAGGCGGACCCGCTCCATGACGGTCTCGCCGACGACCCGTTGGCGGGAGACCGTCACGTGTCCACCCGGGGCCTCCCGGGCCCCGTCCCCGGGCCAGGCCAGCTCGACCTCCTGCGAGTGGCCCGACTCCGTCGAGCCGTGCAGGAGCACCGGAGAGCGCCCGTCCAGGAGGAGCTCGAGCCGGGACAGGAACCGGACCCCCCGGTGGTAGAGCCCGTCGGTCGGGTCCGTCCCTCGGACGTCCCCCCGGCCGTCCGAGAGGAGGAACGTGCGGTCGTGCTTCGCGACCTGGACCTCGCGGAGGTCGATCCCGACGACCTCTTCCTCGACCACGTCCGCATCCTAGCCGCGGAGTCCCCGTCAGATCTGGGACGGAGGGACGCTCCCCGGCACGACCGTGTCGGTGGCCACCACCCGGAAGAACCCGTCCACGTGGCGGATCGTCCGGTGGACGAAGGCGGGAGGGCAGCAGACGGGCTCGTCGTTCGGGTAGCTCGCCGCGTACTCCTCGATCGCCCCCCCGGCCACGAGCACGGCCCCCATCCCGGCCGCCCCCGGGTGGGCGGCCACCCTGGGGACGTCGCCGGAGGGGTACACCACGATGTCGTAGGAGAGCGCCTCGCCCTCGCCGTCGAGGCGGAACCCGGCCAGGACCTCCGGGCGTCCGTCTCCGGTGACGTCGGCGGCCAGGATCCGCACGTCGTCCCACCTCGTCCCGTCGGCGTCCTCGGCGGCGAGCCGCTCCACCCAGCCGCCCGCCGAGGCGACGTGGGTGAACAGCCGGGCCGCGAAGGCGTCCCCACCGGCGGCCGGCCGTCGCTCGACCACCCACGCCACCCGCCCGCCGGCCATGTCCACGAAGCCGCACGTCCCCAGCCGCCCGGGGGTGACCAGGGCGGTGCAGGGGGCGCTCTCCGGAGCCGCCACCACCC
>JACQTL010000313.1 GCA_016210805.1 Actinomycetota bacterium
GCGTGGGGGGCGGGGGCGGAGGAGGCGTGGTCGGTGGCTGGGTCCCCATCCCGCTCATGCCGCACCTCCCGTCGTGGCCGCGTCGCCGGCCGGGGCCTCGCGGATGCGGTGCCGGGCCGTGGCGGAGGTCGCCCGGACCGACTCGCCGCACGCGATGCAGAACGCCGAGTCGGGCAGGAGCTGCATCTCGCACTCCGGGCAGAACCCCGTCTCGTTCGTCGAGTAGGCGGCGCGCCGGTCGTTCGCGGCGTCCTCGATCGCCGCCTCGATCAGGGCCGTGTGGAGCATCACCCGGACCCGGATGACCAGCACGGCGAGGATCACGACCCCCCACAGGAGGCCGAGCGCCTGGCCGAACGGCGCGTAGGCCAGGAGGCGGACCCCCAGCCAGTACAGGACGTTCATCACCGCGGCGAACGCGAAGTTCGCGAAGTAGCTGGGCGTGAACCCGTCGTACCCCTCGCCCCGCCCGGAGAACGCGGCGGCGGCGATCCCCGTGGCCGTCCCGTAGATCAGGGACTTCACCACCATGAGGTTCAGGATCACCAGGGTCCATTCGGCCAGCCCGTCGGTGGTCCGGATCTGGCCGGAGGTGAACACAGGCCAGAACGCGACCAGCGTCTCGAAGGCCGCGTAGGCCGTCCCGGCGGCGACCCCGAAGGTCAGGCCGTCGATCATGTCGTCGAACTTCGGCCGGCTGGCCAGGAAGACCGGGCCGATGTTCTTCACGATCTCGGCGACGATCGGCAGGACCACCGCGAAGAGCAGGAGCCCGGAGATCGGCAGGGCCTCGATCCCGCCGGCCCGGCCCCCCAGCCCGACCAGCAGGCCCCGGAACTCGTCCTGGAACACCCATCGGAAGAACACCAGGGAGACGAGGGTCGACAGGGCCCCGGTCACCACGAAGAGCATCGCGACGACCGACGCAGGGGCGTCCTCCCACAGGTTGATGTCGTAGATGTAGATCAGGTACGCCAGGGGCACCAGGAAGGCCGCCGATAAGATGGCCATCGGCAGGATCCCCGCCACCGTGAACACGATCACCGCGCCGGCGGCGAGGAGCAGCGCCCATCGATAGGCGTCGGCGGACTCGCGGTTGGTGTGCGGCATGATCGTGGAGATCAGGGCGAACTGGCGGACGTTCTCCGCCGTCTGGATCGCGTAGCCCCGGCTCCTGCCGGCCGCAGCCGCCGCGAACCCATGGCCGCAACGCAGGCAGAACCGGGCCACCTCGGGGTTCTCGGTCCCGCACTCAGGGCATCGCATGCCCGCACCTCCCCTCCCTGCAGACAGTGGAGAGCGGCCGCGCATCCCGGGGACACGGGGCGGGCTCCCGGGACGGAAGTATAGAGACCGCCGGGCTCCGACGGAAATGTACCCTCCGGACAGTCCGGTCACCCGCCGTTCGCCCGTCCCGGCCTGCTGGGCCATGATGGGCCTGCATGGACGTCTACCGGACCCCCGACCACCGGTTCGACTCCCTCTCCGGCTACGCGTTCGAGCCCCACTACGTCGAGCAGGACGGCCTGCGGATGCACTACGTGGACGAGGGCTCGGGGGACCCCGTGCTGCTGCTCCACGGGGAGCCGACCTGGTCCTACCTCTACCGCAAGATGATCCCCGTCCTCGCCCGGCGGTCCCGGCCCATCGCCCCCGACTACTTCGGGTTCGGGCGATCGGACAAGCCCGTGCCCCGGGAGTGGTACACGTACGACGCCCACTACGCCTCGATCGAGCGCCTGGCCGAGCAGCTCGACCTCGGCGGGGCGACGGTCGTGGTCCAGGACTGGGGCGGGCCGATCGGCCTTCGCCTTGCCGTCGAGCACCCGGAGCGGGTGGGCCGCCTGGTGATCCTCAACACGGGGATCTTCTCCGGCCGGCCCCCGTCCGACGCCTGGCTCCAGTTCCGCGACTTCGTGCGCCGGGTTGGGACGGAGCTCCGTCCGGGCCAGCTCGTGAGGATCACCTGCCCGACGGAGCTCTCCGACGACGTGGTCGCGGCCTACGACGCGCCGTTCCCCACGCCGGAGTCCAAGACCGGGGTGCTGATGTTCCCCGAGCTCGTCCCCACCGAGGAGGCCCATCCCGCGGCCGCGACGATGCGGGGCGTCCGGGAGGCCCTCCGGAGCTGGGAACGACCCGCGCTCGTCCTGTTCAGCGACTCCGACCCGATCTTCTCTGGCCGGCCGGCCGAGCGGTTCGCCGAGCTGATCCCCGGGGCCGGGCCCGCCGAGACCGTGACCGGCGCCGGCCACTTCCTCCAGGAGGACCGGGGCGAGGAGATCGCGGAGCGGATCGCCCGGTTCCTGGCCGAGACCTGACCGCCCCTCCCCGCCGAGCCTCCCGGTCAGCCGGGGACGGCCCAGACGCCGTGGGGTCCCATCCCCACCTCGATCTCCGCCACGAGCCGCCGGCTTCCCGCGTCGTAGACGACGAGCAGCCCGCGGTCGTGGTCGGCGACCACCGCCCACCGGCCGTCGGCGGTGAGGGCGACGTGGTGAGGGGCGCCTGCGACGGGCAGCCCGGCGACCACCCGGAGCCGCCCGGTGCCGATCACGAAGACGCGATGCGCGCCGTGGTCGGTCACCCAGGCCGTCCTCCCGTCCGGGGCGAAGGAGAGGTGGTGCGCCTCGGACCCCAGGGACAGCGTCCGGATGGGCTGCCCCCGGCGCGTGAAGACGTGCAGGTCTCCGCCCCAGTCCGTGACCCAGATCCGCCCGGTGGGGTCCACCAGCAGGTCGTGGGGGCGCCGGCCGGTGGGGACGTAGCGGATCACCCGGCGAGCCCGGAGGTCCACCAGCGCGAGGTCGTCGCGGCCGTCCAGCGAGACCCACGCCCTGCCTCCGGACACCGCGACGTCGTGAGGCGGCGCGAGTAGCGGGATCCGGGCGACCACCCGGCCCCGGAGCGACACCAGGTCGAGTCGCCGGGCCCCCTCGTTCGCCACCACGACGAGATCGCCCGGGCCCATCTTGACGTCGTGAGGCCGGCCCCCCAGCTCCACGATCCTGGCCGGACCTCGCCCGACCAGCCCGATCGCCCCGCGGGCGGGCAGGGCGACGACCGCGGTGCCGTCGGGGGCCACCGTGAGGTTGTGGGGGCCTCCGGGAGCCGACCTCCTCCGCACGACCTCGCCCAGCCCCACGTCCACCAGGACCACGCGGTCCTCGTCCTCGACGGCCACCCAGACGAGGTCGCCGGCCCGTTCGCCGTCCTCGCCAGGGCCGGTCGACGCCGGGGAGGGCGACGCCGTCCCGCCGGTCCCGGGCGAGGGTGCCGGGCTCCCCGCCTGGGACCCGGAGGGGGTGCCCGTCCCCGGGCCCCCGGGCGACGCCGGATCCGCCGGCGAGGTGCACGCCGCAGCGGCGAGCAGGACGGCGAGCAGGGACACCACCGGCCCGCCCATCGCCCGAGACCTACCCACGAAGACAAGACCGCCCCGGCCGGGCCGGAGGTCCCCGGGGATGGGAGCCGGGCTCCCCGGCCGGCGGGTTGCGCGGGATGCGAGCCCGGTCGTACGTTGCCGGAGACCGGCCCGCATACCTACGAGAACCTGGGAGCGCCGATGCAGCTGGCAGACCGCATGGGACGTCTGGGGACGGAGTCCGCGTTCGAGGTCCTGGCCCGAGCCAGGGCCCTCGAGGCGGAGGGCCGACCCATCGTCCACCTGGAGATCGGGGAGCCGGACTTCGACACCCCGGA
>JACQTL010000295.1 GCA_016210805.1 Actinomycetota bacterium
ATCCCGTACTCCGCGCACAGGAAGGCCACCGGGCGCTCGGGGGGGATGTCGTCCACGGACACGGGCCGAGCGAGCTGCTCGCGCAGCCGGTGCTCGAGCTCCTCGGCGCGGGTCACGAACCCGTCGTCGTCGGCCAGCCGGGAGAGCGTGGCCGCGGCGACCTCCCTGAGGAGGCGGACGGGGTTCTCCCGGCAGACGTCGAACCGGCCGGGATCGATCGAGCGGAACAGCGCGGCGCCGCCGGGCGCCCACGACCACCAGTAGTTGAAGGCCAGGCGAGCCAGGGGGGCCAGCCTCGTGGGTAGTCGAGCCGCCAGGTCGTCGGCCTCTCGCGCGATGTCGCTCGCACCGTGGCGGGTCACGGGGGTCAATGCTAGGGCACGGAGCCCTCCGCCGACGAGTCGGACGAAGGTCTGAGGTCGAAGGTCTGGCCTCAGGTCACCCGTGCGACTAGGCTCCGCCCCGTCCATGGTCCGACTCGCCGTCTACGTGTTTCCCCTGCTCGTCCTTGCGATATGGGTGTGGGCGATCGTGGACGTGCTCCGCGTTCCCGACGAGTCCATGTTCCAGACGGGGAACCGGCTGATCTGGATCATCATCGTGGTCTTCACGGGCCCGATCGGGGCGCTGATCTACTGGGCGATCGGCCGTCCGGCCCGGCCTCGCTGGTAGCGCCCGGGGGGCCGCTCTCGCTTCCTCCGCCTTCGTGCTACGGTGCCGCTTCGCGAGGCGGTTCGTGCGTCCGAAGGAGGTCGCGATGAGCGAGGCTGTCCAGTTCAACCTCGAACCCGACCAGCTGCCCGCGGCCTGGTTCAACCTGCTGCCGGACCTGCCGGTCCCTCCGCTCCCTCCGCTCCACCCGGGGACGAAGGAGCCGGTCACGCCGGACCTGCTGGCCCCGCTGTTCCCCGAGGCCCTGATCATGCAGGAGGTGTCGACCGACCGGTGGATCGACATCCCCGGGCCGGTGATCGACGTCTACCGCCTGTGGAGGCCCACCCCGATGGTCCGGGCCCGCCGCCTGGAGGAGGCCCTCCAGACGCCGGCGCACATCTACTTCAAGTACGAGGGCGTATCGCCGGCCGGGTCCCACAAGCCCAACACGGCCGTGGCCCAGGCCTACTACAACAAGGAGGCCGGGGTTCGCCGGCTTGCCACCGAGACCGGTGCCGGGCAGTGGGGATCGGCCCTCGCGCTCGCCTCTCGGTTCTTCGGCCTGGAGTGCCTGGTGTTCATGGTGAAGGCCTCCTACGAGCAGAAGCCCTACCGCCGGGTGTTCATGGAGACCTTCGGGGCGGAGGTCCGCTCCTCACCTTCGTCCACGACCGAGGCCGGGAAGAAGATCCTCGAGGAGCACCCCGACTCGACCGGCTCGCTGGGCATCGCGATCAGCGAGGCCATCGAGGCGGCCGTCCAGGACGAGGACACGAAGTACTCGCTGGGGAGCGTGCTGAACCACGTGCTCCTCCACCAGACCGTGGTCGGCCTGGAGGCCAAGCAGCAGATGGAGATGGCCGGCGAGGAGCCCGACGTGATCATCGGCTGCGTGGGGGGCGGCTCGAACTACGCCGGGTTCTCCTACCCGTTCATGGCCGACAGGATCGCCGGGCGCCTCGACGCGCGGTTCGTGGCCTGCGAGCCGGCGGCCTGCCCCACGCTGACCCGCGGGAAGTTCGCCTATGACTTCGGCGACACCGGGGAGATGACGCCGCTCCTCCCGATGTTCACGCTCGGGCACTCGTTCGTGCCCGCGCCGGTGCACGCCGGAGGCCTCCGGTACCACGGCGACGCGCCGTCGCTGTCGCTCCTGGTCCGCGAGGGGCTGATGGAGGCCAGGGCGTACACGCAGAACGCCGTGTTCGAGGCGGCCACGCAGTTCGCCCACACCCAGGGAATCATCCCCGGCCCCGAGCCGGCCCACGCGGTGAGAGCCGTGATCGACGAGGCCATCGAGGCCAGGGAGGCCGGCGAGGAGAGGGTCATCGTGTTCAACCTCTCCGGGCACGGTTTCTTCGACCTCCAGGCCTACGACGACTACACGAACGGCCGCCTCCCCGAGCACGAGCTCGACGAGGACGAGCTGGCCTCTGGCCTGGCCCACGTCCCCGA
>JACQTL010000321.1 GCA_016210805.1 Actinomycetota bacterium
CCCTGAAGGACGTCGACCTGGAGGACCCGGAGGGCTCGACGATCGGGCTGATCGGCCCGAACGGCTCGGGGAAGACCACTCTGCTCAAGATCATCGCGGGGATCATCCGGCCGACGGACGGCCGGGTGATCACCCGGGGACGGATCGCCGCCCTCCTGGAGCTGGGAGCGGGGTTCCACCCCGAGCTCACCGGGCGGGAGAACGTGTACCTGAACGCCTCGATCCTGGGCCTGTCGCGGGCGGAGACCGACGCCGCCTTCGACGAGATAGTCGAGTTCGCCGAGCTGGGGGACTTCATCGACAACCAGGTCAAGTTCTACTCCTCGGGGATGTTCGTCCGGCTGGGTTTCGCGGTCGCCGTGCACGTGGACCCCTCGATCCTCCTGATCGACGAGGTGCTGGCCGTGGGCGACGAGGGGTTCCAGCGCAAGTGCCTGGACCGGGTGGCGAGGTTCCAGAGGGAGGGCCGGACGATCGTCTTCGTGACCCACGCGGTGGACCTGGTCCGCCAGATCTGCGACTCGGCGGTCATGCTCGAGCAGGGCCGGGTCCGGATCGCCGGCGCTCCGGATGACGTGGTCCGCGAGTTCCGCCGGGAGATGGTGAAGCACGAGCTCCGGTACGCCGCCGAGGAGGGGAACCGTGAGGTGGAGGTCCTAGGCGTCGAGCTGGTCCGGGGGGACGGGTCCCGGGCCGACGTGGTCAGGTCCGGCCAGGCCCTGGTCGTACAGATCGACCTCCGGGCCAACAGGCCGGTCGAGCATCCGGTGGTTTCGTTCGCGATCCACGGAGAGAACAGGCTCATCTTCGAGACCAACACGAACTGGGAGGGGTTCACGATCGACCGGCTGGAGGGGAAGCGGCGGCTCCGCTTCTCGGTCGACTCCCTGCCCCTGGTCCGGGGCCGGTACTGGGTGACGGTGGGGGTCCACTCCGGCGACGCGTCCGTCGTGTATCACGTCCTCAGGCAGGCCAGCGTGTTCGACGTGGACGGCGGGGGTCGGAACCCCGGCCAGGTGTTCATGGCGGCCAGGGTCGAGGCGGAGGACCTGTGACCGTGGCCGTGCTCCTGGTGGCGCCCTATCCGCCGCGACCCGACGGTATCGGCGCCTACGCGGCCACCCAGGCGGCGCTCCTGCGGGCCGGCGGGGAGGACGTGGTGGTCCTGTCCCCTCCGGACGGCGCCGGCGACGTCAGGGTCCCGTTCTTCGGGGGCCGGCCGTTCCTGCGGGCCGTGAGGGCCGGTCGCGGCGTCGAGCGGATCGTCGTGCACTTCCAGCCGTCGCTCTACTTCCGGCCCCGCCGTCCGGTGTCCAAGGTGCTCACGTCCCTGGGCCTCCTTTGGCTCGTGCTCCGCCGGCCCCAGACCGAGGTCCTGGTCCACGAGTCCGACCCTCCCAGGCCCCGGCTCCGGCCCGACCACTTCCTGCTCCGCCGGGCCCTCCGCCGGGCCAGCCTCGCCTTCCACACCGACGCCGAGCGGCGCCGGTTCGAGACCGAGCAGCGCCTCCGGCTCCGGTCCTTCCGCCTGGTGGACCACACAGCCGGGGTCCCGGCTCCCGCGTCGCGGGCCGAGGCCCGGGACCGGCTGGGCATCGAGCCCGGCGTCCGTCTTTACCTGTGCGCGGGCTTCGTCCATCCCGCCAAGGGCTTCGAGCGGGCGGTGAGGGCCTTCGGGGAGGCGGCCCAGGCCTCCGGCGCCGAGGGCCGGCGCCTGGTGGTGGTGGGAGCGGTCCGCGAGCCCCGGCCGGAGAACCTCGCCTACGCCGAGCGCCTCCGGGAGCTCTGCGAGCGAACCCCGGGGGCCGCGTTCGTGGACCGGTACGTCGACGACGACGAGCTCGACCTGTGGATAGCCGCGGCGGACCGGATCGTGCTCCCGTACCGGCGGTCCTGGTCCTCGGGGATCCTGGCCCGGGCCCGGGCCCTGGGGACGCCGGCCCTCGTGTCGGACGCCGGCGGGCTCCCGGAGCAGGCCGGGCCGGGGGACGTGGTCTTCTCGGGAGAGGGCGAGCTGGCCCGGCTGTTCGTGCACGATGGGGAGGCCGAGCGCGGATGAAGACCGCGTGGGAGCTTCCGAAGGAGGAGAAAGGGAACCGTGCGATGCTCTATGCGTTCATCCTGCTTTCCGTCGGCATGGCCGCAGTGGCCCAGCTCACCCTGAAGCACGGGATGAACCAGGTCGTGGACCGGGCCGGAGCCTTCGAGCCCACCGACCTGGGCTCCCTCCGGGCCGTGGCCACGACCCCCGCCGTCTACCTGGGGCTCCTCCTGTTCGCGATGTCGGCCGTGCTCTGGCTGGTCGTGCTGTCCAGGGCCACGCTTTCCTTCGCCTACCCGTTCGCCGCGCTCACCTACGTGCTGATCCTGCTGTTCGACCGGTTCGCGCTGCACCAGGAGCTCCCCCTCCTCCGGATCGCCGGGGTGGTCTTCATCATCACCGGGATCGTCCTGGTGTCCCGCACGCCGAGCACCTAGCCCATGGAAGGGTCGGACGGGCCGGCCGTGGCGGTCGTGGTGGTGGACTACGACGCCGGCGACCACCTCCTGCGGTGCCTGGAGTCCGTCCACCGGCACGCCGGGGACGCCTCCCTGGAAGTCGTGGTGGTGGACAACGCCTCCCGCGACGGCAGCGCCGAGGCGGCGGGGGAGGCCCATCCCGGGGTCAGGGTCCTGCGGAACGCCGAGAACCAGGGCTTCGCCCGGGCGGCGAACCGGGGTATCCGGGAGACCTCCGCCCCGTTCGTGCTCCTCCTGAACCCCGACGCTGAGATCGCCGCTGGCACGCTCTCCGGCCTCCGCAAGCTGGCCCTGGACCGCCCCCGGGCCGGGGTCATCGGGCCGATGATCCGGGGGACCGACGGGGAGCCGTACCTCTCCGGGCGCCGGGTCCCCGGGCTCGGGGAGGCCCTCGGCCACGTCCTCCTCGGCCCGTTCCTCCCCGGGAACCGGTTCACCCGGGCCTACACGATGGCGGACTGGGACCGCACCACCGAGCGGGGGGTGGACTGGATCTCGGGGTCCGCGATGTTCCTCCGCCGGGAGGCCCTCGAGGAGGTGGGGGACTTCGACGAGCGGTTCTTCATGTACGCGGAGGACGTCGACATCTGCACGCGCCTGCGCGCGGCGGGGTGGAAGGTGCTCTTCTCCCCGGAGGTGGAGGTCCGGCACGTGGGGGGGGTGGCCACCCGCCGGGACCCGCGCATGCCGCTCGAGCACTCCCGGAGCGCTTACCGGTACTTCGCCAAGCACCACGCCGGGGGATGGCGGGCCGTCCTCCTCCCCCTCGCCTGGGTCGCCCTCCGGATCCGGGCCGCGGTCGTCGCCCGGAGCTGGGGGCGGCGGTGAGGGCCGTCGTGCTGGTCGGCGGCGAGGGGACCCGCCTGCGCCCGCTGACCGAGACGATCCCCAAGCCGCTCCTGCCCCTGGTGGACCGACCCTTCCTGGACCACGTCCTGGACCACCTCGTGGCCCACGGCGTCCGCGAGGTCGTGCTGTCCTCCCCCTACCTGGAGTCGGCCTTCCTCCCCGTGATCGAGGCCCGCCGCGGCGAGCCCCTGATCAGGTGGATCACGGAGGGCACGCCCCTCGGGACGGGGGGCGCCATCGTGAACGCCCTCGGCCACGTGGGGGCCGAGGCCTTCCTGGTCCTGAACGGGGACATCCTGACCGACCTCGACATCGGGGCCCTCGTGGCCCACCACGTGGCCCGGGGGGCGACGGCCACGATCGCGCTCACCCCGGTGGCCGACGCCCGGCCCTACGGCCTCGTCGAGCTGGACGGTGATGGACGGGTCCTGGCCTTCCGGGAGAAGCCGGCCGAGGCCGTCCCCGGGGAGGTGAACGCCGGGACCTACGTCCTTCACCCCGGGGCCCTGGCCGGGTTCCCGACCGGCGTGCCCCTGTCGGTGGAGAGGGAGGTCTTCCCGGCGCTGATCGAGCGGGGGGAGCCGGTTCACGGGCTGGTCTCCGGGGCCTACTGGATGGACCTCGGGACCCCCGAGAAGTACCTGCGGGCCCACTTCGACCTCCTGGAGGGGCTGGTGGCAGGGGAGGTGTACGCCGCCCCGTACCGGGCCCCGTCGGCGGAGGTGGACCTCGCCGCGCACCTGGGCCGCTGGGTCGTGGTGGGGGAGCGGGCGACGGTCGGCGCCCGGGCGGAGGTGGAGGACAGCGTCCTCCACCGGGAGGCCCTCGTCGGCGAGGGGGCGGTGGTTCGGGGCTCGATCCTGGGGACGAGGTCGCGGGTCGAGGCCGGAGCCGTGGTCACCGACGCCGTCCTGGCCGAGGGAGCCGTGGTCCCCGCCGGGCTGTCCCTGCAAGGCGCCAGGGTCTCCGCCGGCCGGACCGCCGAGGCCTGAACGCCGGCCTCCGGCCCGTCCGGACCGGCTCCGCTCAAGTCCCGGTCCGGGCGGTTCGATGTGGTAGCGTGCGGAGCCATCCCCCCGCGACGAGCCCGTCGAGCCCATGAGGAAACGGATAACTGCGGTCCTGGCTCTGGCCACCGTCCTGGCCCTGGCCCCCTCCCTGAGCGCCCAGGCGGGGAACACCTTCACCTTCTACGGCGGCGGCTGGGGCCACGGCGTGGGCATGCCCCAGTGGGGGGCCTACGGGCTGGCCCTGGAGGGCTGGACGTACGAGGAGATCCTGACCCACTACTACACGGGGACGACGGTGGGGCCGGCCCCCTGGAAGCCGGCCCGGGTCCGCGTGGGGCTCACGTACGCGCAGGGCGACCTCCACCTCACCGCGGAGGGCGGGGCGGTCGAGATCCGGGTCGGCCAGCCCAACGTCGGGAAGCTGGTGGGCAGGATCCCGGGGGGCAAGACGTGGACGGTTGAGCCGGAGGCCGGGCAGTTCCGGGTCACGAACGCGAAGGGCACGCAGGTCGGGGGGAAGCTCTGGGGGAGCACCACCGAGCACCTGTTCGCCCGGTACGTGCCGAACGGCTCGCGGGTCCGCATCGCCGAGACCGGCCACGCCTACAGCCGGGGCTGGGTGGAGATGAACGTGTACGGGTGCAGCGCGTGCGCCCAGCTCCTGCGGGCCGTGGCCAGCGTGCCTCAGAAGCAGTACGGCTACGGCGTGGCGGAGGTGTACAACGGGTGGCCGGACGACGCCCTCAGGACCCAGTCCGTGGCCACCCGGACCCTGGCCTTCGAGAAGATCCTCCGCCTCGGCCAGAACCGGGCCCTGTGCAACTGCGGCGTGTGGGCCACGACCAGCGACCAGGTCTATTTCGGCTACGACAAGGAGGCCGCCGCGTTCGGCGACCGGTGGGTCGCCGCGGTCGACGCCACCGCGGGGGAGGTCATCCTGCGGGGCGGGGAGATGATCCAGTCCTACTTCCACGCGGCGAGCGGCGGGTTCACCGAGGACGTCGAGAACGTGTGGGGCGGGAGCGCCCTGTCCTACCTCCGGGGCGTGTGCGACCCCGGGGACTGGACCACCGGCAACTCGTTCAAGAGCTGGTCGGTGACCAAGTCGGGGTTCACGGCCGGGAACCAGATCTCCAGCTACATCGGCCGGGACATCGGGAACGTCACGGCGTTCACGAACATCGTTCGCGGGGTCTCGGGCCGGATCGTGACGGTCACCGCGCAGGGCACCCTCGGCTCGGCCACCCTGACCGGCCCCCAGTTCCGGATCGCCCTCGGGCTCCAGGACTCCAAGGCCTGGATCAACGCCGACCGCAGGATCACGGGCGACATCCGGGAGAAGTACGACGCCGAGGACTGCGCTCCCGGCCTGCCCACCACGGCCCAGGCGGCGGTGGCGGACGGGGCCCGCCAGCGCTTCGTGGTGGGGGCGATCTACCGCAACGACATCCGGGGGGTGACCCGCTGGGTCCACGGGCCGATCTACGACAAGTACCGGGACTTCGGCGAGGTGGGCTCCCTGCTCGGGCTCCCCAGGTCGAACGTCCAGGTCCTCCTGGCCGCCGGCGGGGAGAAGGTCCGGTTCGAGGGGGGCTTCATCTACTGGAGCGAGGCCACCGGCGCGCACGAGCTCCACGGGGCGGTGTTCACGTACTTCAAGACCCACGGGAACGCCGGCGGGGCCCTCGGGTTCCCGACCTCCGACGTCGTGGTGGAGGCCGACGGCACCGAGTGGGCCACGTTCCAGGGCGGCACCGTGACCTGCCCCCCCGGCGGGGTCTGCACCCAGTCCTAGCGTCGGGGGCTCCGCCCCCGACCACCCCCACGGCCAAGTCGCGCCTTCGGCGCGTCTGTTTCCACTCCGACAGCCCGGCCTTCGGCCGGCCCGTCGGGCCGGCGGGGTCAGACCGCCTGGGGCTCGGGGGCCAGCCCGCGACCCCGGCCGCTGAACGCCTGGGCCAGAGTCGTGGCCTCCTCGGCCGTCATGCCGGTCGGGCAGGTCTGCCGCTGCCGCCAGGCCGTGAAGGCGAGGTCGGTCCCCTCGGGCAAGGACCCGTAGGGCGCCACGATCGTCTTCCCGGTGCTCCGGGCGAACTCCTCGAGGGCCGAGACCACATCGGGGTCCAGGGTGCCCTGCCGGTACCAGATGATCATGTAGGCGTGCTCGAGGTTGTGCACTGCCATCAGGACGTCCGGCTGGGAGTCGTACACGCTGACCCCCGGGTCCAGCCAGTTCGGCCGGTGGGGCCCGTTCGTGGGGGGCTGCTCCTCGTAGGTGACGTCCCCCGCCGGAACGTGGGTGGCTCCCCGGGAGTCCTCGGGGTCCGTCTGGATCTCGGTGCAGCCGACGGCCCGGGCGATCCGGTCCGCCTCGGTCCGGGTCTCTTCCTCCTGGGCCCGGCGGGACACGAAGAAGATCACGGCCACGGCGATCGCCGCCACGACGGCGCCGTACACGAGCACCCGGCGGAGGATCTCCCGGCGGCGGAGCTGGCGGAGAGCGGCCTCCCGATGTCGTCGGGCCTCGTCCTTGCGGTCCCGGCGGGCCGCGGCCGCGGGGGAGATCCCGGGCCCGGGGTCCTCCCGCCGCGCCGGCGCGGGCCGTTCCGGGGCCGCCGCGGTCCGGCCCGGCGGTCGGTGCTGCTTCTTCCGCTTCTTCTTCGCCACGTCGTGCCCTCTCGGGTCAGTCCTTCTGGGGAGCCGGCCTGGCCGGGTACTTGAACTCGATCGGCTGGGCGCCGATGCGCCCGGCAAGTCTACCGAGGAAGATGATCACCACCACGGCCATCCCCGTGATGGCCAGGGCGTAGACGAACAGGCCGACGAGCTGGGCGCCGGCCGAGAGCCTGGCCAGCGCCGTGGAGAGCGCGGTGTTCCAGGCCAGGGCCACGACGACGCCGAAGGCCGTGGTGAGCAGCGAGATCACGGTGGCCAGGAACTCCCGGGAGAACCGGCTCACGCTCTCCACCGCCTCCACGTAGGTGGGCCGGTCGACTTCGGACCCCGGGTCGGGCCCGCGCTCGGCCGGGTCGCCGGGGCGGGCGGGGTCGGTGGGCTCGCGACGGTCTTCGCTCACTCCTGGTCCTCCTTCGTCTCGTATCCGTCGCCGAACGCGGCACGGATCCGTTCGTAGTCCCCGGGGGTGTCCACGTCGGGAGGGGGGTCCCCTCCGACCTCCACCTCCGACCGCCACTCGGGGTGCGCGGCCAGGACCCCCCGGGCCCCCTCGTCCCCCTCCACGGCGGCGGCGGCCTCCCACGCCGGCCTGGCCAGGAGGACGGGATGGCCCGGCCTGCCCCCGTAGGCCGCCCGGACCACCGGCCCCAGGCCCCCCCGGAACGCCTGGACGACGGCGGCCACCGCCTGGGGGCGGACCGTGGGCTGGTCGCCCAGGAGGACCACGACGGCCTCCGACCCGGCGTCCACGGCCCGCAGGGCCAGGCGGAGCGACGTGGACTGGCCGGCCCCGGCCTCGGGGTTCACGGCGGCCCGGGTCCGGGGGCCGGGCCGGAGCGCGGCCCACACGGCGCCTCCCTCCGGGCCCAGCACGACCACCACCTCGTCCAGGGGGGCAGCCTCGGCGGCGTCGAGCACGTGCTGGAGCATCGGGCGCCCCCCCAGCTCGAGGAGCTGCTTCGGGCGGCCCATCCGGGTGGAGGCGCCGGCCGCCAGGACCACGCCGCTGATCACGGCCGCGGGCGCCGGGGCCGGACCCCCCGGCGCATGATCGGCCGGGTGGGGGAGCGCCGGGCCACCTCGGCGAACCCCGCCGCCTCGAACATCGAGGGCAGGCCGTAGTAGGCCTCGGAGTTGGGGACCCGCCGTCCCGGGTCGTAGGGGTATCCCTCCACGATCCGGGCCCCGCGGTCCCTGGCGTGGTCCACGGCGGCCCTCAGGAGCTCGGTCCCAACGCCCGAGCTCCGGTGGCTCCTGTGGATGTAGAAGCACACCACCGACCACACCGGGCGGTCGTCGATGGGCCGCGTGGTGGGGGAGCGCTCGATCCGGCCGAGCTGCTCCCGCGGGGCCACCGAGACCCACCCGACCGGCTCCCCGTCCCGGTAGGCCAGGAGCCCCGGCTCGCCCCCGTCCGCCACGATCCCGCGCATGGCCTCCCTGTTCCCGCGGCCCCGGTCGCGGGTGCCCGCCGAGAACTCGGAGCCGCGCAGCCGGAAGTACATGCACCAGCAGCCCCCGTAGGCGCCCCGCTCCTCGCCGAACAGGCGCACGAGGTCGTCCCACCGGCCGGGCGTGACCGCGTGGATCTTTATCGTCGACACCCGCACTTCATACCCGAACGGGTCACCGGCGGCCACGACCCTCCCCGTGGGGCGGCGCTACGATCCGAGGAGCGTGGCGGGACGGCGGACCAACCTCGCGCTGCTCGTCCTGCTGGCCGGGGCCCTGGTCACCGGAGCGCTGGCCTTCGCCATCGGGACCGGGGGCGGCCGGTGGGCGGTGATCGTCCACGGGGTGGTGGGCCTGGGCATCGTCGCCCTGGCTCCCTGGAAGTCCGTGATCGCCCGCCGGGGCCTCCGCCGGGGCCGCGGGGGGAGGTGGGCCTCGGTGGTCCTGGCGGCGCTGGTCGCGCTGACCGTCGCCACCGGGGTCCTCCACGCGACGGGGATCCTGGTCCGGGTCGGGGGCCTCACGGCCATGCAGGTCCATGTCGGTGCCGCCCTGGTGGGCCTCCCGTTCGCCCTGTGGCACGTGGTCGCTCGCCGGGTCAGGCCCCGGCGCGCGGACCTGTCCCGGCGGGCCCTGCTCAGGGCGGGGCTCCTGGCGGGCGGGTCGGTCCTGTCCTACGGGGCCCTGGAGGCCGTCGTCCACGTGACCGGCCTGCCGGGCGTCGATCGGCGGTTCACCGGCTCCCACGAGTCCGGGTCGTTCGACCCGGCCGCGATGCCCGTGACCCAATGGCTCGATGACGCCGTCCCCACGATCGACGAGCCGGAGTGGCGGCTCGCCGTGAGCGGACCCGCCGGGCTCGCGGTGGCGTCGCTGGCCCTCGCCGACCTCGAGGGCCACGACGACAGGGTCACCGCGGTGCTCGACTGCACCGGCGGGTGGTTCGCCGAGCAGGAGTGGTCCGGGGTGCGCCTGGACCGGCTCCTCTGGGAGGCCGGCCGGGCCGTGGGGGTCCGGAGCGTGCTGGTCCGCTCGGCCACCGGGTACTCCCGCCGGTTCCCGATCGAGGATGCGGCGCGCCTCTTCCTGGCCACGCGGGTGGGCGGGCGGCCCCTCTCCGCGGGGCACGGGCGCCCGGCCCGCCTGGTGGCCCCCGGCCGCCGGGGGTTCTGGTGGGTGAAGTGGGTCACGGAGGTCGAGGTGGGGACGACGCCGTGGTGGTGGCAGCCCCCCTTCCCGCTGACGTGACCGCCCGGGGACGGATGGGACCGTCCCGTGCGGGGTACCGACGGGAGCGAGCCAGCCGCGATCCCGTGGACCCTGGCCGGGGGGGCTCGTTACTAGTCTGAGGCAGACTAGTCCTCCGGGGCTTCGTCTCGCTCCCTCCGGGTAGCATCGAGGGGATGCGCGTGCTGCTCGTCTCCACGTACGAGCTTGGCCACCAGCCCCTCCACCTGGCGGCTCCCGCCGCCGCCCTGCGGGCCGCCGGCCACGACGCGCGGTGCCTGGACGTGTCGGTGGACGACTGGGAAGACGGGCTGGTGACCTGGGCGGACGCCGTGGGGTTCTCGGTTCCCATGCACACGGCGATGCGCCTGGCCGTGCCGCTGGCCGGGCGGGCCAGGGCCCTCCGCCCGGACCTCCCCATTGCCCTGTACGGCCTGTACGCGCCGGTGAGCAGGGACCTCACCGTGGGGCGCGTGGCCGACCGGGCCATCGCCGGGGAGTACGAGCCGGCGCTGGTGGCGTGGGTCGACGGGCTGGCCACGGGGGCCCCGCCCTCGACCGGCGACCCCGTCACCGTCCACCTGGATCGCCCCGACCCGCCGCTCCCCGCCCGAGAGCTGCTGCCTCCCCTCGACCGGTACGCGCACCTGGCCCTGGGCGGCGACGAGCGGCCCGTCGGATACGTGGAGGCCACCCACGGCTGCCTCCACCGGTGCCGGCACTGCCCGGTGCCCACGGTGTACGGAGGACGGTTCCGGGCCGTGCCCCGGACGAGGGTCCTCGACGACGTGGAGCAGCTCGTGGGGATGGGGGCTCGCCACGTGACCTTCGGGGATCCCGACTTCCTGAACGCCCCGACCCATGCGCTCCGGCTGGTCACCGAGATGCACGAGCGCTGGCCGTGGCTCACCTTCGACGTCACCGCGAAGGTGGACCACGTCCTCGAGCGAGGGGAGCTGTGGGAGCGCTTCGCGGAGGCCGGGTGCCTGTTCGTGGTGTCCGCGTTCGAGACGGTGAACGACGACGTTCTGGCCCGGCTGGACAAGGGGCACACGGCGGCGCAGGAGGCTCGGGTGGTGCGCCTGCTGCGGTCGCACGGGATCGAGGTCCGGCCGTCCTGGCTGCCGTTCACCCCCTGGACGACCGCCGAGGACCTGCTCGGCATGCTCGACTTCGTGGCGGAGCACGACCTGATCGGGAACGTGGACCCCGTCCAGTACACGATCCGCCTGCTCCTTCCGGAGGGATCCCTGCTCCTCGACGAGCCGGAGCTGCGGCCGTTCCTCGGGCCGTACGACGCCGAGGGGCTGACCTACACCTGGCGCTCGGCCGATCCCCGGATGGACCGGCTCCAGGGCGACCTGGCCCTCCTGGTGGCCGAGCGGATCGCCGGGGGGGAACGGCCCGAGGGCATCGCCCTCGACGTGGCGGAGGCCGTCGCCCGCTCGACGGGCGCGGGCCGCCCGATCGCGATCCCCGCGGGCTCCACCACGGGCCGGCCGCGGCTCACCGAGCCGTGGTTCTGTTGAGCGGAGCCCACCGAGGGCCGGTCCGGCCCTCCGTAGCGGAAAGCAGAGCCCCGCGGACGTCCCGCTGCTTTCCCGCCGTCGCGCCGTTGGCCGCGCGGTGCGCGGTGGATGTATCCGGGCTAGAAGCTGAACAGCGGGTCCGTGATCGTGAACGGGATCTCGGGGCCGAGGCCGGCGAAGGTCCCGAAGATCAACAAGGAGCCCGCCAGCGCGATCACGTTGCGGAAGAAGAAGCCCTGCTGCATCAGCTTCTGCATCGGGTCCTCGAGCTCCCAGAACCGGTGGAAGTACGCCGCCGCGGGGATCACGAAAGCCGCGATCATCAGCGCTCCGACGTCGGGCCAGACGCCGAGCCCTATCGAGAGGGATCCCGCGACCAGCCACAGGCCCGTCGGCCATCCGGCTATCGCGGGGATCGGGAAGCCACCCGACCTCGCGTAGCCCTCCATGTCCTTGCTGTGGGCGATGTGGCCTCCCACGCCGGCCACGATCCCGAAGAAGAGGGCGAAGAGGATCCGCCCGGCAAGGACGACAGCTCCGGCAGCGTCGCTCATCTCGACCTCCCGCGTATGGGCCGGCCCGTCGCCGCCGCGGGGTCGCCGAGGACCGGGCCCGTCCTGAACGGGCTCCACGGAGTCGCCCCGCGGCACCCCCCAAAGACCGGCCGTGCGTCATCGGGGATGAGAACGATAACAGTTGCAACGGCAACTGTGTTTCCCCGGATCCACCACCCGCCGGCCGAGCTGCACGTCCCGCCCAGGGGCGAGGCCGGGGGACCGGCCTCAGGCCTCCAGCGGGACGAGCTCGAAGCGGACCGTGTCGACCAGGCCGCGGTCGGTGATCTTGAGCTCGGGGATCACCGACAGGGCCATGAAGCTCATGGCCATGAACGGGCTGGGCAGCGAGGCGCCGAGGTCGTGGCGCGCGGCCTTCTCGAGCTGCTCCACGGCGGCGGCCACCTCCTCGACGGGACGGTCCGACAGCAGCCCGCCGATCGGGCAGGGGACCTCGGCCACGACCCGGCCCCCGGCCACGGCGACCTGCCCGCCCCCCACCTCCCGGAGCCTGTTCGCCGCCACGGCCATGTCGGCGTCGTCCACGCCCATCACCACGAGGTTGTGGGCGTCGTGCGCGTGCGTGCTGGCCAGGGCACCTCGCTCCAGCCCGAACCCCCGGACGAACCCCAGTCCGATCCGTCCGGTCTCCCGGTGCCGCTCGATCACGGCGATCTTGGCCAGGTCCCGGCCCGGGTCCGCCACCGCCTCCCCGTCGCGTCCGGCCGCGTCCTCGACCAGGGCCCGGGTCACGATCGTGCCCGGCTCCACCCCGATGACCCGGACCCGGCCGCCGCTCGCGGCGATCCGGAAGTCGGCGGGGGAGAGCTCGCGGACCCGGACGCTGCCCCGCATCCAGCCCGGCGCCTCCACCGCCGGGATGTCCACGGCCGCGCCGTCCTCGGCTACCAGCCGCCCGCCCTTCCACACCCTGACCGGCCGGAACGATTCCAGGTCGGGGACGGCCACGATGTCGGCCACGTAGCCCGGGGCCACCGCCCCGCGGTCGTGGAGCCGGTGGTACCGGGCGGCGAAGAGCGTGGCCATGACCACCGCGTGGTAGGGCGGGCAGCCCAGGGCCACGGCCTTCCTCATCACGTCGTTGATGTGGCCGTCGCGGAGGAGGTGGTCGGGCTCCCGGTCGTCCGTGCACAGCACGCAGTTCCCGGGCCCGTACCGGAGGACCAGCGGGAGGAGGGCCTCCAGGTTCCGGGCCGCGGAGCCCTCCCGGATCATGATCCACATCCCCAGGCGCCGCTTCTCCAGGGCCTCCTCGTACGTGGTGACCTCATGGTCGCTGCGGACCCCCGCGGCCAGGTAGGCGTTCAGGTCGTGGCCCGAGAGACCCGGGGCGTGCCCGTCGATGTGCCGGCCCCCGGCCACGTGGGCGGCCTCGATCTTGGCCAGGGCCTCGTCCTCGCCGGCCACCACCCCCGGGTAGTTCATCATCTCGGCGATGCCCAGCGCCCTGGGGTGCTCCGCCAGGAACCGGGCGATGTCCTCGGCCCCCACGGTCGCCGCGCTCGACTCGAACGGCGACGCCGGCACGCACGAGGAGACCATCACGAAGAAGTCGAGGGGGACCCGGTCGGCGGCGGCCAGGAGGGCCCGCACGCCGTCCAGCCCGAAGACGTTGGCGATCTCGTGCGGGTCCAGCACCACCGTCGTCGTTCCCCAGGGGAGCGCGGCACGGGCGAACTGGTCCACCATCAGCTTGGTGGACTCGATGTGCATGTGGCTGTCGATGAACCCCGGGAGGAGGATCAGCCCGGAGACGTCGACGACCTCCCGGCCCTCGGCGTAGGAGCCCACCCCGGCGATGTGGCCCCCGGCCACCGCCACGTCGCCGTCCAGGAGCTCGCCGGTGAAGACCGACAGGACCCGCCCTCCGCGCAGGAGCAGATCGGCGGGCTCGGCGCCCCGGGCCACGGCCAGCCGGTGGGCCAGTAACGCCCTGAAGGAC
>JACQTL010000322.1 GCA_016210805.1 Actinomycetota bacterium
ATGTGGAAGCCGTCGTGCAACCACCAGTTCGCGAGCCCGGAGGACGGGCACGCTCCTGTCCAGGGCCGGGGTCTCGGGCCCCCGGCTCCGGTCCTTCTTCGAGGGGAACGAAAAGGAGCGGGTGCCGGAGCTGGTCGAGGCTCTGCGGGCCGGTCGCGACGTCGCCCTGGTCACCGACGCCGGGATGCCGGGGGTGTCCGACCCGGGCTACCGGCTGGTCGCCGCGTGCGCCGAGGCGGGCATCGAGGTGCGCGTCGTGCCGGGCCCATCGGCGGTGCTGGCCGCGCTGGCCGTGTCGGGCCTGCCGACGGACCGGTTCGCCTTCGAGGGGTTCCTGCCGAAGCGGGTCGGGGAGCGGACGGCCCGCCTGGCCGAGCTGGCCGGCGATCCCCGGACGCTCGTGCTCTTCGAGTCGCCCCGCCGGGTGGGGGCGACGCTGGGAGCGATGGCGGAGGCGTTCGGTCCCGAGCGGCGAGTGGCCCTCTGCCGCGAGCTCACCAAGCTCCACGAGGAGGTCGTGCGGGGGACGGTGGCCGACGTGCTCGCGGAGGTCGAGCGCCGCGGCGAGCTGAAGGGCGAGGTCGTCCTGGTCGTGGAGGGAGCGGGCGGAGGGCACTCGGCGGGGCGGCCGTCGCTGGGGGAGATCGCGGAGGAGGCCGCCCGGCTGGTGGCCGGAGGCATGCGCCCCCGCCAGGCCGCCGCCGAGGCCGCCCACCGCCACGGCGCCAAGCCCAACGCCGTCTACCGCGCCCTGCTGGACAGGGAGCCGTGAGGGCGGTGGGAAGCCGAGGCTACGGTTCGGCCATCGGTGGGGCGGGTCAGGCGTCGGCGGGGAGGATGGCGAAGGCGCCGCCCTGGAGGGGGCGGATCGCCCGGAAGTGGCGCTCGTCGAAGGTGAGGATCCTGCGGGTCCGCAGGCGTCGGGCCAGCACGACGATGGCCGCGTCGGCCAGGCCCAAGTGCAGGCTCCCGTACCTGCGATCGACGTCGGCGACCGCCCCGTACTCCTCCTGCTCGAGGCACTCCACGACGAAGCGCCCGTCGGCGCAGTCGTCGACGAAGGCCTGTCGCGCCGCGACCCCGATCCGACGTCCCAGCAGGTAGTCGGCTTCGGCGCTGACCGGAGCCGGGACGACGAGCGCTCCCCGCTCGGCCCGGAGCACCGCCTCCACGGCGGACCGCATCGGGTCGGCCCGGTCGGCCAGGGCGACGAGGGGCGCCGCGTCGACCAGGAGGGTCACTCGGCGAAGCCCTCGAGGAGCTCCTCGTCGGGCACGTCGGCGATCGACCCACCCGGCCCCTCGCCGATCCCCGCGAGCGAGAAGTCGCGGTCACGGCGCGGACGGGGCACGTAGGAGGAGATGGCCCGGCGGATCACCTCGGACTGCGAGGTGCCCTCCACGCGGGCCAGCCGATCGAGCCGCTCGACGTGCTCGTCCTCCAGGTACACGCTCGTCTTCTTCACCCATGTAGGGTAGCATATAGGGCACCCTCCGAGAGGGGGCGGCGGTTCGCTCGGTCCCGCCCCCGCGTCCGTAGAATGGCGACTCCATGGGCAGCGAAGTGTTCTACGTCACGACGCCGATCTACTACCCGAACGACGTGCCGCACATCGGGCACGCGTACACGACCGTGGCCACCGACGTGATCGCCCGGTACCGGCGCCTCCGGGGCGACGAGACCTTCTTCCTGACCGGCACCGACGAGCACGGCCTCAAGCTCCAGCGCGCCGCGGAGGCCCAGGGGGTCGACCCCCGCACCTGGGTGGACCGCATGGAGCCCCGGTGGCGCGAGGTGTGGGAGCGCCTGGACGTCTCCAACGACGACTACATCCGGACCACCGAGCCCCGCCACGAGGCCGCGGTCTCGCGGCTCCTCTTGGCCGTGTACGAGAACGGCCGCGACGACATCTACCTGGGCACCTACGAGGGCCTGTACTGCGTCTCGTGCGAGCTCTACTACGCCGAGGACGACCTGGTCGACGGCAACTGCCCGATCCACGACCGGCCGGTCGAGCGGATGCGCGAGGAGAACTACTTCTTCCGCCTCTCCGCCTACCAGGACCGGCTCCTCGAGCACTACGAGCGGAACCCCGACGCCGTGCGGCCCGACATCCGCCGGAACGAGGTGCTCTCCCTGATCAAGGGAGGCCTGCAGGACTTCTCGGTCTCGCGGACGTCGTTCGACTGGGGGATCCCCCTGCCCTGGGACCCGAAGCACGTCTGCTACGTCTGGTTCGACGCGCTCACCAACTACATCACGGCCGCGGGGTACGGCTCCGACGACGGGCGGTTCGCCCGGACTTGGCCCGCCGACGTCCACTTCATCGGGAAGGACATCCTCCGCCAGCACGCCGTGTACTGGCCGGCCATGCTGATGGCCGGAGGCGTCGAGCCCCCCCGGCAGGTCTGGGCCCACGGCTACCTGCTGGTCGGCGGGGAGAAGATGTCGAAGACGAAGCTGACCGGGATCCACCCCTTCGAGCTGATCGACCACTTCGGCGTGGACTCCTACCGGTACTACTTCCTCCGGGAGGTCCAGTTCGGGCAGGACGGGAGCTTCTCGTGGGAGTCCATGGTCGACCGGCACAACGCCGACCTGGCCAACGGACTGGGGAACCTGGCCAGCCGGGTGCTGGCCATGATCGGGTCGTACTTCGGCGGGGAGGTGCCCGAACCCGGCGATCCGGCCGCCCACGCCGGCCGGCTCCCCGAGGTCGCGGTCGAGGTCGTGCGGCGCCTGGACCAGGCCATGACCGGGGTCGCCCCGACCGCCGGGGTAGCGGCGATCTGGGACCTGGTCGGGGAGGCCAACCGGTACCTGGTGCAGAGGGAGCCGTGGGCGGTTTCCAGGAACGACGGTCGCCGGGACGAGCTCGCCGGGATCCTGTACGCGGCCGCCGAGACGCTGCGGATCCTGGCAGTCTTGATCTCCCCGGTGATGCCCCGGGCGGCGGCGGCGCTCTGGAGCCAGCTCGGAGTGGAGGAGCTCCTCCCCAACCAGCGGCTGCCGGACGCGGCGGCGTGGGGAGGGCTCCGGCCGGGGACGCCGACGGCCAGGGGCGAGGCCCTGTTCCCCCGGCTCGAGGGGTAGCTGTTCCTTCGACCGGAGGTTGAGGCTCCGAGGGGCCGGAGGACGATGGACGACGACGAGGTTCGACCGGCGGTGGAGATGGGGGCGGTGGACACCCACTGCCACCTCTTCCTCCTCGAGGGTGACCCTGCACCGGCGATCGAGGCGGCCCGCCTATCCGGCGTGGGCCGGCTCGTCTGCGTCGGCATCGACGCGGAGTCGAGCCTCCGGTCGGCCGAGCTGGCCGAGTCCTTCCGGGGGGTGTTCGCCACCGCGGGGGTCCATCCCCACACCGCCTCGAGCTTCGACGCCGCCGCCGGCAACGCGATCGAGGAGCTCCTGTCCAACCCTCAGGTCGTGGCGGTGGGGGAGACCGGGATCGACCGGTACAGGATGCTCTCCCCGGTCGAGGACCAGGAGCGGGCCCTCCGGGTCCACGCGGCCCTCTCCCGGGAGACGGGGAAGCCGCTCGTGGTCCACTGCCGGGACGCGTGGCCCGACGTGATCCGGGTCCTGGACGACGAGCGGGCCGACCGGGTGGTCCTGCACTGCTTCTCGGGGGACGCCCGAACGGCCCTGGCGTGCGCGGAACGTGGCTGGTTCCTGTCTTTCGCCGGGAACGTGACCTACCCCGCGAACGGGCACCTGCGGGAGGCCGCCGCCGCGGCGCCGGCCGAGCGGATCCTGGTCGAGACGGACAGCCCGTTCCTCGCCCCCCAGGGCCTCCGGGGGCGAGACAACGAGCCGGCCAACGTCCTTTTCGTCGTCGACGCCGTGGCGGCGGCCCGGGGGGAGTCGCGCGACGCGGTCCTCGGGACCACCGCGAGGAACGCCATGGCGGCCTTCCCCGGCCTCCGGTAGGCCCCGAACACCCGTTCGCTCTCAAGTTTGCACTTGAGGTTTAGCCTTGCTACGGTCGCGGCCTTGCGTGTGAGGCTTCGGTCCCGGTCTCGGCCGCTTCCCCCCGGAGCCTCCCTTGTCGGGAGGACTTGTTGGACGTTCGGGTGGGGAGGCTTGAGCGACTCCGCCGGCGGCAGGCCCGCCGGATGGCGCTCCGTCTCGCCGCGCTCGGCGCGGTGGCCGGGATCGTCCTCGCCGTGGCGGTCGTGCAGCGACTGCCCGGCGGCCTCCCCTCGCAGGACCGGCCGAACCCGACCGGCCAGCCCACCGGCGTGGAGATCGCCCTCGCCCGTGAGGCTCGAGGACCGGTCGAGGGTTCTGCCACGTTGGCGGCGGCCTTCATGGGGTCCGCCGCAGCCACTCTTCTCCGGGCCGTGCCGAGCCTCGCCTCGCCGCACGTCCCGGAGCAAGACGTGGGGGTCTGGGCGGTGAGGGGGACGAGCGAACGCCTGGTCCGCGTGCTGAACGCGGTCCCGGAGACCTCGTCCGTCTCGATCGGCCCCGACGGGCTCACGCTCCGCCCGGTCGTCGCGACGCGCGTCGTGGTCAAGGGGAAGAGCCACGACGTGATGACCAACGCGCTGACCGTGGGCGAGCTCCTCTCGGCCATGGGGATAGAGCCCGACTGGAACGACGAGGTGTCCTCGCCGCTCCAGACCCCCATCAGCGTGCCACGCCGGATCCGGTTCGTGGACGTGGTGGTTCGCAGGGACGTGGTGGAGACGACGATCCCCCACGGGTGGGACATCACCTACACCGATGAGCTCGCCCCCGGCGAGCGCATCGTGGACCAGGAGGGGAGCGACGGGCTCTCCCGGCGGACCTTCCGGGTCCGGATCGAGGACGGCCGGGTGGTCTCCCGCCGGCTCGTCGAGACCATGGTGGTGACCGCTCCGGTGGAGCAGCGGATCCGGATGGGCCAGGCCCCCGACCCGAGCCCCTCGGTGGGATCGCAGGTCGGCGAGGCCTCGTGGTACTGGTCCTCCGGGATGAACGCGGCCCACCCCTGGCTGCCCTTCGGCACGGTGGTCACGGTGACCAACCTCGATAATGGGAAGTCCGTCACCGTGACGATCAACGACCGTGGACCGTTCGGCGGAAGGATCATCGACCTCTCCGACGAGGCCTTCGCGCAGATCGCCCCGCTCTCGCAGGGCGTCTGCCAGGTCCGCCTCGAGTGGTAGCGGCCTGAGCGAGGGGGGGCTCGGCCGTCGCGCCGTCCGCGACCTCGCCGCCCGCCACGGTATCCACCCCACGAAGGCGCTCGGGCAGCACTTCCTGGTCGACCCCAACCTGGCCCGAGCCATCGTCGCGGCGGTGGGAGCCGGGCCCGGCGACCGCGTCCTCGAGGTCGGTCCGGGGCTCGGCTCGCTGACCGTGGCCCTGGCCGCGGCCGGCGCCCGGGTCCTGGCCGTGGAGCTCGACCGGGCCCTGGAGCCGGCCCTCCGGGAGGCGGTGGCCGGGCTAACGGTTGAGGTCGTCGTGGCCGACGCCCTCCGGGTCGACTGGCCGGACGTCCTGGGAGAGGGTCCCTGGAAGATGGCCTCGAACCTCCCGTACAACGTGGCCGTTCCCCTGCTGGTCGGGATGCTCGACGCCGGGCTCCCGATCGAGCGCTACGTGGTCATGGTCCAGCGCGAGGTGGGGGAGCGCCTGGCCGCCGGACCGGGCCAGGAGGCGTACGGCGCGGCCAGCGTCAGGGTGGCCTACCGGGCCGGGGCCCGGGTGCTCCGCCGCGTGGCTCCCACCGTCTTCTGGCCCCGGCCGGCGGTGGACTCGGTCCTCGTGGAGCTCACCCCCCGGGAGCCCCCCGTGGCCGTCGAGAAGGCCCGGCTCGACCGGGTGATCCGGGAGGGGTTCGCCGAGCGCCGGAAGACGATGAGGAACGCGCTCGTCCGGCTGGGCCTCGAGGCCGGGGAGGCGGAGGCGCTCCTGTCCCGGTGCGGCGTCGACCCCCGGGCCAGGGCCGAGCAGCTCGGCCTCCCCGAGCTGGCCTGCCTGGCCGAGGGCCTCCCCTCGTGAACGGGCCGGAGCCGGGCCGCCCGGACGTCGCCCTGGAGGCTCCGGCCAAGGTGAACCCCTTCCTCCGGGTGCTCCGCCGGCGGGACGACGGCCACCACGACGTCGAGACGGTGATCCTCCCCGTGTCGCTGGCCGACGAGGTCGTGGTCCGGCCCGCCGAGCGGCTGCGCGTCGAGGTGCGCGGCTCGCCGGACGCCGTGTACGGCGTCCCCGTCGACGAGGGGAACCTGGCCCTCCGGGCGGCCGTGGCCCTGGCCCAGGAGTGCCCGGCCGCGGCCCCCGCCGAGATCGAGGTCCACAAGCGGATCCCCGTGGCCGCCGGCCTGGGTGGAGGAAGCGCCGACGCCGCCGCCGCCCTCCTGGCCCTCGACCGCCTGTGGGGATGCGGGCTGGGCCCGGCGGCCCTGGCTCGGGTCGGGGCCAGGATCGGGTCGGACGTGCCGGCCCTGGTGGCCGGGGGCCCGGTGCTGGTCCGGGGCCGTGGCGAGGAGGTCGAGCCGATCGAGACGGGGCAGTTCCGATGGGTGCTGTGGCCCCTGGGCTTCCCGGTCCGGTCGGGGGACGCCTACCGGTGGTGGGACGAGGACCGCGCCGGCACGGGGCCGGACCCGGCCGAGGTCCTGGCCGCGCTTTCCTCCGGGGACCCCGAGCGGCTGGCCCCCCTCCTCGCGGACGACCTCCAGGGACCGGTGGCCCGGCGCCACCCCCAGGTCGCCGAGGCCGTGGCCCGGTTCCTCGACGCGGGGGCCCTGGCCGCGGTCATGTCGGGGAGCGGGCCCACGGTCGTCGCCCTGGTCCGGGACCGGGAGCAGGCCGACGGGATCGTGAGCTGGCTGGGGGAGACCACCCTGGCCGTGGAGTCCGCCGCCTCGACGGCCCGCTGAGTGATCGACGGCCCCGCCGGGCTCTGGGATGATCGGGGTCGGTCCGGGGTCGTCTAATGGCAAGACGGGGGCCTTTGGAGCCTCAGATGGAGGTTCGATCCCTCCCCCCGGAGCGGCGCCGGGAGACATGTCCGAGGAACCGCGAGCCCGCAGCCGCCGTCCTTCCTCCAGGATGCGACGTACGTCCGCCCTGTTGGCGCTGGGCGTCGCCGCGGCGCTCCTTCACCCGACGGGGGCCGCGGCCGCCCCCGCCGGAGAGGCCGGGGTCCGCCGCCGGCTCCTGGCCGCCCAGCGGGCCATGGGCCCCATCACGGTGGAGCACCGGCGGTCCTACGCCCGCATCCTCTTCTTGGAGGACCGGATCGCCAGGGTGGAGCGGCGGATCGCCCGGGCCCGGACGACCGCCCGCGAGGCCATGCGAGGCGCCGACACCGTCACCAGGACGTGGATCGCCTGGGGCCTGGCCGACCTGCTGGCCGGCGAGCTCGCCGCGCTCTCCGCGCACCGGAGGGACAGGCTGGCCCTCCGGGCCCTCCGGCGCGAGCAGCGCGAGGGCCTCCGGGTCCACATGCGGGAGGCCCACCGGGTGATCCACGACGCCCTGGCCCGGTTCGGCCCGGCGGCGTGGGGCCGGATCTGGCCGGTCCCCGTCCGGTCCGGCGGCGACCTCCGGGCCTGCCCGGTGGCCGGGCCGTGGTCGCTCACCGACACGTACGGCGCCCCCCGGCCGGGAGGGCGGATCCACGACGGGAACGACATCCTGGCCGCCTGGGAGACGCCGGTCATCGCCGCGCACGACGGGCTGGCCGTGCCGGTGCCGAACGAGCTGGGGGGCCGCGCGGTGATCGTCCACGGCCCCGGCCGGCTGGAGACCTACTACGCCCACCTCACGGCCTACGGCCGCACCGGGCCGGTCCGGGCCGGGGACGTGATCGGCTACGTGGGCAACTCGGGGAACGCCAGGGGCCGGATCCACCACCTCCACTTCGAGTGGCGCCCGGCCGGGGACGACGGGATCGACCCCTTCCGCCGCCTCATCGAGCTCTGCGGACCCTCCCGGGGCTGAGGTCGGCCTCCAGGCCCGCGATCAGCCGGTCCAGGCCGTACTCGAACTGCTCCTCGACCGGAAGGTGCCCGAGCCAGGGCGCCAGGGCCACGACGTTCGGGAACTCGTCGAGGGGGAGGCTCTCGAACTGGAGCTTCCGCTGGCGCTCCATCTCCTCCCTCTCTTCGGGCGGGCAGTTCCGGGTCTGGGCCACCTCGACCACCAGGAATCCCATCGCGTAGGTCACGACGGTGAAGAAGGCCCGGACGATGTCCCGGTCGGCGAACCCGGCCCGCCGGAGCACCGAGAACGTGACCTCCGCCGCCCGCAGGGCCCTGGGCCCCATCGGCGGCTCGTTCACGCACAGGGGCACGGCCCCGGGGTGGGCCAGCATGGCCCGGCGGAAGGACCGGCCCAGGGACCGGAGCTCCTCCGACCAGTCGCCGCCGTCCCCCTCGGGGAGGTCCATCGACCCGATCACGGCGTCGAACATCGCGGAGAGGAGCTCCTCCTTGCTCCGCACGTGGGTGTAGGGGGCCATGGGGGCCACGCCGAGGTCGGCGGCCAGGCGCCGCATGGTCAGGGCGTCGAGGCCCTCCCGGTCGGCCAGCGCCAGGGCCGCGGTCACGATGCGCTCGCGCGAGAGCGGCGGCCGCCCCTCGCTCGGGGCCCCTCCCGCGGCTGCCACCGGCGTCTCGGTCTCCACTCGGTCCCCCCCGGGGGCACCGGCCTTGACATGCGCACGTCGTGCCCCTACCGTACGGCGTATCCGTACGGCGTACAGTACCATGTACGCCCATCCGGGGGAAGCGCGCACCGAAGTAGCGCCCGGCCCGAGGCCGGGCTTTCTCGTGGGGAGGTTCGACGCAATGGCTTGGAAGCTGAACACAGAGACGCTCGCCCGGGCGAGCAGCCGCCACCCCTGGCGGACGATCGCCGGCTGGGTGGTCGGCCTGCTGGTGATGGGGTTCGTCGCCGGGCAGTTCCTGGCCGGCGTGCTGTCGAACGAGTTCCGGATGACCAACCGGCCCGACTCCGAACGGGCCCTCGAGCTGATCGGCGACCGGCTCCTGGACGGGGAGCGCCAGCCGGAGTTCGAGCCGGTCATCGTCCGCTCGACCGACGGGCGGACGGTCGAGGATCCCGGGTTCCGGGCATACGTCACCGAGCTCGCCGGGAAGATCGCCGCCCTCGGTGAGGAGGTCGTCGTGCCGCCCGTCCTGACGGCCTACGAGGCGCCGGAGCAGGTCCCGGTCTCCGAGGACGGCGACGCCACCATGCTGCTCGTCCAGCTGGAGGACTTCGAGGACGTGGGCCAGGTCGAGGACCTCCGGGAGGCGCTGGCCGAGCACGGGCGCGACGGGTTCCAGACCCTCCTGGCCGGCCGGGCCGCCCTCTTCGCCGACTTCACCCAGCTCGCCGAGGAGGACCTCCGCAAGGGCGAGTCGATCGGGATCGGCGTCGCCCTCATCGTCCTGCTCGTCGTCTTCGCGGCCCTCGTCGCCGCCCTGCTTCCCATCCTGATGGCCATCTTCGCCATCGTGGTGGCCGTCGGGCTCGTGGCGGTGATCGGGCAGATCGTCGAGTTCCAGTTCTTCGTCACCAACATGATCACGATGATCGGGCTGGCCGTCGGGATCGACTACGCGCTGTTCATCGTGTCCCGGTACCGGGAGGAGCGCCGCCGGGGCCGGGACAAGCTCTCGGCGATCGAGGCGGCCGGGGCCACCGCGAACCGGGCCGTGTTCTTCAGCGGCCTGACCGTGGTGTTCGCCCTCTTGGGCATGCTGATCATCCCGACCACGATCTTCCGCTCCCTCGCCGCGGGGGCCATCTTCGTGGTGATCGCCTCGCTGCTCGCCTCGATGACGCTGCTCCCTGCGCTCCTCGGGCTCCTGGGCGACCGGATCAACTGGCCCCGGCTGTCCAGGCGGGCCCGGACCGAGCGGGCCGCGCTGGGGGGCGGCGACTCCCTGGCCCACCTGGCCGACCGGAGGGGCGGGTTCTGGGATCGCGTGTCCCGGGGGGTGATGGCCCACCCGGTGGCCGCCCTGGTCGTGGGCGTCGGGTTCATGCTCGCCGCCGCCTCCGCGTACCTCGGGATCCACCTGGGGAGCTCCGGCGTCAGCACGCTGCCGGAGGCGGCCGCCTCCAAGGAGGCCTTCCTGGTCCTCCAGGAGGAGTTCGGGGGCGCGCAGTCGTCGCCGGTCCAGGTGGTGGTGGACGGCGCGGCGGGGTCGCCCGAGGTCCAGGACGCGGTGCAGGGCCTCCGGGCGGCCATGGCCGCGGACCCGGGCTTCGCCCCCCAGACGAGCGAGCCGGCCGTCTCGCCGGCCGGGGACCTCGTGCTCGTGAACGCCTTCCTGCGGAGCGACCCGCTGTCCGACGAGGCCGTCGAGGCGATCGACCGCCTCCGGGCCGAGCTCATCCCGGCGGCCTTCGAGGGGGTCGACGCCGAGGTCCTGGTGGGAGGGGACACCGCGATGAACGCGGACTTCTTCGACCTCACCGACCGGTACACGCCGATCGTGTTCTTCTTCGTGCTGGGGCTGTCCTTCCTGCTCCTCACCGTGGTGTTCCGCTCCATCGTCGTGCCGGTGAAGGCCATCCTCATGAACCTCCTGTCGGTGTTCGCCGCCTACGGGATCCTGACGATGGTGTTCCAGGAGGGCGGGCCGGCCGTCGGGAAGTGGATCGCCGACCTGCTCAACCTCCAGCAGGTGGAGTCGATCGAGGCGTGGCTGCCGCTGTTCCTGTTCTCGGTGCTGTTCGGGCTCTCGATGGACTACCACGTCTTCCTGCTGACCCGGATCCGGGAGCACTTCGACCACACCGGCGACAACACCGAGTCCGTGGCCCACGGCCTGAGGACCACGGGGGGGATCATCACCGGCGCGGCCCTGATCATGGTCGCGGTGTTCGGCGGGTTCGCGGCCGGGCAGGTCGTCGCCCTCAGCCAGATGGGGTTCGGGCTGGCCGTGGCCGTGTTCTTCGACGCCACGGTGGTCCGCTCGATCCTCGTGCCGGCCAGCATGAAGCTGCTCGGGAACCTGAACTGGTACCTGCCGAAGTGGCTGCGCTGGCTGCCCGATCTCAAGGTCGAGGGCCACGACATCGCCGAGGACGCCTCCCTGCCGGAGCCGGCCGGGATCGGGAGCTGACCGAGAGCCTGTTGCCATGGGGGCCCGGGGGCCGGTACAACTGGTGCCGGCCCTCGACCCTCGACCCAAGGACCGCCCGGTGCCCACGACGTCCGCCGCAAGAACCCGCTCGCTGGCCGTCGTCGTCCTCGCGGCCGGCAAGGGGAAGAGGATCAGGTCCGACCTCCCCAAGGTGCTCCACCCGGTGTGCGGCCGCCCGGCCCTGTGGTACGTGCTCCAGGCCGTCCGGCGGGTCCGTCCGGGACGGATCGTGGTGGTCGTCCACCACGGGGCCGACCAGGTCCGGAAGGCCGTGCGGTCCTGGGGCGTGAAGCCCGAGCCGGTCTTCGTGGAGCAGGGGGAGCCCCTTGGCACGGGGCACGCGGTCATGGCCGCCGAGCGAGCGGTGGGCCGGTCCGGCGAGGTCCTGGTGGTCTCCGGCGACGAGCCCCTGCACACCGGCGAGAGCCTCGCCGAGCTCCTCCGGGTCCACCGCCGCAAGAAGGCCGCCGCCACCCTGCTCACCACCGAGCTCCGCGACGCGAGGGGCTACGGGCGGGTCATCCGGGAGGGCGACGAGTTCGTCCGCATCGCCGAGGAGAAGGACGCCACGGCCCGGGAGCGGCGGATCCACGAGGTGGCCACGATGGTCTACGCGTTCCGCCGCGGCCGGCTCTTCGACGCGCTCCGCCTGGTCACCCCGGACAACCGGCAGCGCGAGTACTACCTCCCCGACACGCTGGCCATCCTCCGGGACAAGGGGGAGACCGTGGGCGCGGCGTGGGCCGACCTGGGCGGGGTCCTGGGGATCAACACCCGCGGCGAGCTGGCCGAGGTCACGTCGATAATGCGGGCCCGGATCAACGCGCGGCACCTCGAGGCCGGGGTCACCCTCCTGGACCCGGACCGGACCTACATAGACGCCTCGGTGCGCATCGGACGGGACACCGTCGTCCTGCCCATGACCTTCCTGGAAGGTAAGACGCGGATCGGCCCCGGCTGCGCCATCGGTCCCTCCACCCGGATCCAGGACTCCACGGTCGGCGAGGGCTCCGAGGTGACCTTCTCGGTGGTCCGGGAGGCGCGGATCGGCCCGGGCGTCTCCGTCGGCCCCTTCGCCAGCCTGCGGCCGGGAACCGTCATCGCGGAGGGCGGCAAGGCCGGGACCTTCGTGGAGATCAAGGCGTCCAGGGTGGGACCCGGCTCGAAGGTCCCCCACCTGGCCTACGTGGGCGACGCCACGATCGGTAAAGACGTGAACGTGGGAGCCGGGACCATCACCTGCAA
>JACQTL010000292.1 GCA_016210805.1 Actinomycetota bacterium
ACAACGTCGTCTTCACGATCTCCGCCGGGAACAGCGGCCCGGTCCTGCAGAGCACCGGCTCCCCCTCGGTGGCCTCCCAGGCCATCTCGGTGGGGGCGGCGGTCACCGACTGGGACCTCGACCACCCGGTCGACGAGACCCAGCACGGCGAGCTGGGCGAGGTCCGGCCCGAGGCCGCCTCCGCCGGGGCCACGGCCATCGCCTCGTTCTCGTCCCGGGGCCCGACCGGCGACCGGCTGATCAAGCCGGAGCTCACCGCCCCCGGCGCCTACTTCATCGCCGCGGAGTCCTCGGAGGGCGCCGAGGTGGCCGCGGCCGACCTGGCCCACCGCCACGACTACTCGGCCGACCCCACCTACGCGGTCCTGTCCGGGACGTCGATGTCGGCTCCGGCGGCGGCCGGAGCGGCCGCCCTGGTCTGGGACGCCTACCAGGAGTTCGTCGGCGCCGACCCCCGCTACTTCGAGGTCAAGGCGGCCCTGGCCAACACCGCGGGCACGCACGCCTTCGAGGGTCCCATCGTCGGGCTGATCTCCGGCATCCGGGCCAAGAACCTCGGCGACGACCCGGACGAGCTGTTCCCGATCCGCAACGCCGACTGGGTGGGGGTGAGCGGCGAGGGGTCCGGTCGGATCAACGCGCCGGCCGCCGCCCTGGCCATCACGCAGGGAGTCCTGGCATACACGCCCCAGGCCGGAGAGCTGGACGACATCCACGAGCTTCAGCCGAACTGGGCGCTGGACGACGTGGCTCCCGGGGAGAGCGCCGTCCAGCCCTTCGTCCTGCATCCGGGACCCGGGCTCCGGGGGGCCAGGGTGACCTTCTCGGTGGACGCCGGGACCGAGCCGGAGGGGGTGCTCGCCGCGCCGGCGTCGTGGTTCAAGCTGGCCCGCCGGCCCGTCCGGGTCCACCCGGGGACCGACGCCCACGTCCAGCTCAAGCTGGAGGTCCCGGCAGACGCGGCCCCCGGCACGTACGCCGCGACGATCGTGGGCCAGGCCCGCCTCGACAAGCAGACCGTCCAGAACGTCCGCATCCCCGTGCAGTTCTTCGTCCCGGTGGTGGACGACGACCCGGCCGAGGGAGCGGGGGTCGCCGTGGAGGGGCCGATCTGGGCCTCGGAGCCGACCGACTACTCGATCCCCGGGTTCTACAACCCGCTGGGGGACATCTTCACCGACTGGGCCACGTTCCCCCTGCGGCTCACCGAGGGGACGCAGCGCGTGGACCTGTCCGTGTACGACGTCGAGGGCCTCGACCACATGGACGTGTTCGTGTTCGACGAGAACGGCGTGGAGGTCGACTCCACGGTCAGCTTCTTCCTCCACCACTCGGTCCCGGGCGGCGCCGTGTACGCGCCGACCACCGCGGACGCCCCCGCCCGGATATCGCTGTTCGACGGCGACGACGCGACGGACGTGGTGCTCCCGGCCACGGTGTGGATCGCCGTCTCGGACAGCGGCCCGGACCAGCTCGGGTTCAGCACCTTCCACCTGGACGTGGACGTCCTGTCCGACGGGACCGGCGGGGGCACCGTGCCCGCCGAGCGGATCCACTCCGGGACCCACGCCTGGTGGAGCGGGAGCGTGAACGACGCGGACGGCACGCTCACCCGGGAGGTCGCCGTCCCGGCCGGGGCCGGGGAGCTCCGCTTCTTCACCTGGTACAACCTCGAGGAGGGCTTCGACTGGGCCTACGTGCTCGTCTCGGCCGACGGTGGGGCGACTTGGACCAGCCTGGTCACCACGGCCCCGAACGGGTCGGGAACGACGACCCTCGACCCCATGGGCGACACCGGGAACGTCCTGGGCGGGAGCAAGCGGTACCCCAACGGGCTGACCGGCGTGTCGGGCCAGCCCGCGTTCCTGTCGGGAGGGTTGCTGTCGCCCGAGATGACCGAGCACACGGCCGACCTCACCCCTTACGAGGGAGGGACCGTGCTGCTCCGCTTCGCCTACACGTCGGACGGCGGCGTGAACCTCGAGAACATCTACGTCGACGACGTGTCGATCGTGGACGCCTCGGGGACCGCGCTGTTCCTCGACGACATGGAGGAGGGCGGGACCTGGACCTCCGAGGGCACGCCGGGGTGGGCATGGGTGACCGCGTAGCGCGGCCTCAGCGGTGACCCATCAGGGGAGCTATGGCCCCGGCGAGGAGGTCGGTGACCCTCGTGGCGCCGGCCCCCTCGTAGTGGATGCCGTCCGGACGGGCCGGCACCCCCTCGATCGTGTCGTCGCAGAGCGGCTCGTCGACGTGGCAGATGGCCCCGGTTAGCGAGAGGAAGGCCGTCACGTCGGGATGGCCCTCCGCGTACCCCCGGAGCAGGTCGTTCCACCGTGACGTGACGTCGTCGTAGGCGTCGATCTGGAACTGCACCCACCACGCCTCCGTCCAGTTCCGTTCCAGCACGGCCGAACCGGGGGGCTCCGTCCCCACGAGCAGGACCCTGGCCCCGCCGGCGGTGAGCCGCTCGAGCGTGTCCCGCAGCGCGGCGCGGCGCAGCCTCCAGAACCGGGGCGTGCCCGACCTGACGTGCTTCCCCTCCTCCGTGAGGAAGTCCGAGATCGACCACCGGTCCCACCAGATCACCACGTCAGGATCGGCGGTCCGGATGAGCTCCGACTGGAGGCGGGGGATCGCCGTCGGGCAGTTCGAGCCCACGTGGAGCATGCGCCCGCTCCTGGCCACGGCCTGCTCGCCGGAGACCGAGCAGGCGCCCCGGGCCGCCGAGACGACCCGCCAGCCGCGGGACTCGGCCTCCTCCTCGAAGGCGACCTGGAGCCGGAGCGGGACGGAGTCGCCGGTGAGCATCACCACCGGGACCCGGGGGCTCACGGGGGGGATCCTGGTCGCCGCCAGCGAGCTGCCCGCCACGGCGAGCATGACCAGGGGGACCGCGGAGAGGACGAGGCGGGGCCGCAGCATCAC
>JACQTL010000293.1 GCA_016210805.1 Actinomycetota bacterium
AAGATGCTGTCGTCCCCGCCGAGCCCCACGATGACGTCGTCGCCGGGGGTCCCCACCAGGGCATCGTCCCCGGGAGTACCGGTGATCGTGGGGGCCGCGCCGAAGCACAGGGCCCCCGCGCCTCCGGCGGGGCCTCCCCAGGAGAGCAGGGCGACCACCGCCACGGCTGACGCGGCGGCGAGCTTGCGGATGCGGGAACGGGCCATCACTTGCATCGTCTCCTCGGCCGGGGCTCCGCTCACGGAGCGCTGAGGGACACGGTGCCCCAGGGATCCCGGGAGCGACACCCGGAGATCGGGTAGCCCGGTGAGGCCCTCCGCCCTAGGCCGTCCGGCCCCGCGGGCCGGTCCGCCCCCGGACGGTGACCGGCCGGGGCCGGTGCTCAGGCCCCCAGGACGGGGGCCAGGGCGTCGGCCATGGTCGGCCCGCCGGCCTCCTCCTCAAGCTCGTAGGTGACCCGGACCGCGGGCTTGGCCAGGTCCATGATCCGGCGCAGGTCCACCGGCGTGGCCACGACGACCAGGTCCACGTCGGCCTCCTCGATCATCTGGGCCATCTCCTCGAGCTGCTTGGCCGAGTAGCCCATGGCCGGGAGGACCGGGCCCACCTCGTACCTCTCGAAGGTCTCCAGGAGCGTGCCCACGGCCCAGGGACGGGGGTCGACCACCTCGGCCCCGTACCGCCGAGCCGCCACGACCCCCGCGCCGTACTTCATGTCCCCGTGGGTCAGGGTGGGGCCGTCCTCGATCACCACCACCCGCCTGCCCCGGAGGTCCTCGGGGCGGTCCACGGTCACCGGGCTCGCCGCCCGGATCACCCGGGCTCCCGGGTTCGTCCTTCGGATCGAGGCCTCCACCGCGGCGACCTGCTCCTCGGTGGCCGAGTCCACCTTGTTCACCACGACGACGTCGGCCCGCCGGAGGTTGGCCTCGCCGGGGTGATAGGTCAGCTCGTGCCCGGCCCGGAGCGGGTCGGCCACCACCAGGTGGACGTCCGGGCGGTAGAAGGGGAGGTCGTTGTTCCCCCCGTCCCACACGAGGACGTCGCACTCCTGCTGGGCGGCGGCCAGGATGTCCGCGTAGTCGACCCCCGCGTACACGACAGTTCCGGCGGCGATGTGCGGCTCGAACTCCTCCCGCTCCTCCACCGTGACGCCGGCCGCGTCGAGGTCCTCGAGCGTGGCGAACCGCTGGACGCGCTGGGCCACCAGGTCCCCGTAGGGCATCGGGTGGCGGACCACGACGGGCTTGCGGCCGGCCTCCCGGATCGTGCTGACCACCTTGCGGGTGGTCTGGCTCTTCCCCGAACCCGTGCGCACCGCGCACACCGCCACCACCGGCACCGAGGCCTCGAGCATCGTCGCGTCCGGGCCCAGCAGGACGAAGTTGGCTCCCGCGGCCAGGACCGCGCTGGCCCGGTGCATCACGTACTCGTGCGACACGTCCGAGTAGGCGAAGACGACGTCGGTCACTCCGTGCTCCCGGATGAGGCCCTCGAGCTGGTCCTCGAGGTGGATCGGGATCCCCGCCGGGTACCGCTCCCCGGCCAGCTCGGCCGGGTAGGTCCGGTCCTCGATGAACGGGATCTGGGTGGCGGTGAACGCCACGACCTCCGTTCCGGGGTCGTCGCGGTAGACGGTGTTGAAGTTGTGGAAGTCGCGGCCGGCGGCTCCCATGATCAGGACGCGTCGTGGCATGGCGGTGAGGTCCTCTCCATCCTTGTCGGTGGGCCCCCCGGGGGCCGGCTGGGGAAGGGTATCGGACGGGACGGGCGCCAGCACTCTCCCGGCGGTTCCCCCGACCGCCCGGGACGGGGAGGGCTACGATCGCGCGCAGTGTCAGCCGTGGGCCGGGACCAGCTAGCCGCCGAGAAGGCCGCCCTCCGGGAGGCGATGCGCGCCATCCGGGAGGCCATCCCCCCCTCCCGGCGCGACGGGCGGGCCCGGGCGGCTGCGGAGCTCGCCCTGGAGCTCGAGGGGGTCCGCGAGGCCCGGACCGTGCTGGTGTTCCGCTCGACGGGGACCGAGATCGACACCGAGCCGTTGATCGACGGGCTGGCCGCCCGGTCCAACCTCGTGCTCCTCCCGGTCGTCGAGGAGACCCTCCTCCGGGCCGCCCCGTACCGGCCCGGCGACGAGCTCGTCGTGGCGGCGTTCGGGATCCGCGAGCCCACGGCCCGGCCGTTCGTCCATCCGGGCGAGATCGACGCGGTGGTGGCCCCGGGGCTGGCCTTCGACCGGGAGGGGTACCGGCTGGGGTACGGGGGCGGCTTCTACGACCGCCTGCTGGCCGGGCTCCGCCCCGAGGCCTTCAGGGCGGGGTTCGGGTTCCACGAGCAGGTCGTGGACCGCGTGCCCCACGGCCCGGGGGACGAGAGGGTCCAGGCGGTGGTCACCGACCGGGCCGTCGTGCCCTGCGCTCCCGGCGGCGTGTAAGCCACAGGCACCCCCTCCGCCCGGCGACGTACGATGCCGGCATGGCCCGAGCCGTAGGGCTCCCCGCGAGCCCTCCCGTCCCCCCCGGGGAGCCGGCGGCGCCGGCGGCGCCGGTCCGCGTCGTGGCCGTCCGGGGAGGGCGGCGCTCCGAGCGGGCGGACCGCCTGGCCGTCGAGGAGCCCATGGAGATCCAGGCCGCCGGGCCCGGCCAGGATCCGGCCGGCGAGGCCGTGACCATGCGGACCCCCGGCGACGACTTCGAGCTGGCCGCCGGGTTCATGTTCACCGAAGGCCTGGTCCGCTCCCGCGGGGAGGTCAGGTCGGTGCGCTACTGCGACGTGCCGGAGGAGGAGCAGCACCGCAACGTGGTGACCGTCCGCCTGTTCCGGCCCTTCGACCCCGGGGTCCTCCGCAGGAACTTCCCGGCCACCTCGAGCTGCGGGGTGTGCGGCAAGGCCTCGCTCGACCAGGTCGAGCTGGCCTGCGAGGCGCCGGCTCCCGGTCCGGTCCTCCGGCGGGGCGTGGTGGAGGAGCTCCCGGAGAGGATGCGGAGCGGACAGCGCATCTTCGACCGGACCGGCGGCCTCCACGCCGCCGGCCTCTTCGACCCGGAGGGCCGGCTCCTCGCCCTCCGGGAGGACGTCGGCCGCCACAACGCCGTGGACAAGCTCGTCGGCAGGGCCCTCCTGTCCGGCGAGCTGCCCCTGTCGAGGCGGGTGCTCATGGTGTCGGGCCGGCTCTCCTTCGAGATCGTCCAGAAGGCGGCCATGGCCGGGCTCCCGGTGGTGTGCGCCGTCTCGGCCCCGTCCACGCTGGCCGTCGACGCCGCCCGCCGTCTCGGGATGACCGTGGTGGGGTTCCTGCGCGGCGACCGGTTCAACGTGTACTCGGGCCCCGAGAGGATCGACCTAGATGCCTGAGGGCGCCGGGCGGCCTCCGAGGACCGGCGTGGTCCTCGCCGGGGGACGGGCCGCCAGGTTCGGCGGCGACAAGCTCTCCCGGGAGGTCGGCGGCGCTCCACTCCTCCACCACGCCCTCCGCGCCGTGGCCCGGGTGACCTCGGAGGTGGTCGTGGTGGCCGCCGCGCACGGGCCGGACCCTCCCCTCCCCGCGGACGTCGCGGTCCCCGTCCGCGTGGTTCGGGACACCGAGCCCTATCCGGGGCCCCTGGCCGGGCTCCTGGCCGGGCTCGAGGCGGCCGCCCACCCCGTGGCCGTGGTGATCGGCGCCGACATGCCCGGCGCCGTCCAGGCCGTGCTGGAGGACCTCGCCGCCCTGCTCGAGCGCTCCCCGGACGACGTCCCGGCGGCGGCCCTCCGATCCGAGGGGCGGCCGGCCCCCCTCCCCCTGGCCGTGCGGGCCACGGCGGCCCCGGCGATCCGGGCCCTCCTCGAGGGAGGCGAGCGGAGCCTGAGGGGCTTCCTGGAGGTCGCGTCCCCTGGCGAGCTCCCCGAGGAGGCCTGGCGAGCCATCGACCCCGCTGGAACGACCCTCACCGACGTCGACACGCCGGACGACCTCCCGGCCGCCGAGGCCCTCGCCGCGGCCAGGTCGACCGAGGGCTGACCCGGCCGGGTCAGGAGATCGCGGGGAGCACGTCGCGGGCGATCAGCTCCACCCGGTCGGGGGGACCGGCGGGGACGATCACGACCCAGGTCGCCCCGGCCTCCCTGAGCTCGCCGAGGAACCCGGCGAAGCGCTCCGCGCTCCCCCACCAGATCCCCTCGACCGGCATCCCCTTCGACCGCCGGGCCGCGAGCAGCTCCTCCGTGCGCGCGTCGTCCTCGCCGACCAGGGCGATCCCGGCCCACGTGGCCTCCACGGCCCCGGGCGGGCGTCCCGCCTCCCCGGCGGCCTCCCCGAGCACGCGCGCCTTGCGGGCGAAGGCCCCGGCGTCGAGGCCCCAGCCGTTCCACCCGTCGGCCAGGGCCCCGGCCAGGCGGACCACCTCGTCGGCCTGGGCCCCGATCCAGATCGGCGGCCCGCCCGGGCTCGGGGGAGGAGGACGGAGCGGCCCGGCCACGGCCGGGACGTGCTCGCCGCCCGGCCAGGCCTCCCCGCGGAACAGGGCCCGGACGGCCCCGACGGTCTCGGCGAGGTGGGCCCGCCGGTCCGCGACCCCCAGCGACGTGAACCCGAAGGTCTCGTGCTCGGGCAGGTCGATGGGATCCCCGGTCCCGACCCCCAGGATCATCCGCCCTCCGGCCATGTCGTCGAGCGTGGCCGCCATCTTGGCCACCAGGCCGGCCGGCCGGAGCTGGGCCCGGGTCACCAGGGTCCCCACGGACAGGCGCCCGGTCTCGGCGGCCACCGCCCCCAGGGTCGCGAAGGCCTCCAGGGAGGGCCGGTCCGGCGAGGCCCCCGGCGGGAAGAAGTGGTCGAAGGCGAACACGCCGTCGAAGCCGAGCTCCTCGGCCCGCGTCGCGGAGTCCAGGACCCGGTCCATCCTCCCCGAGAACATGGGGAGCACGAGGCCCATGCGGAGCGGCTCCGGCCCCGGCGTCACGCGACCAGCTCCTCCAGGGCCAGGACCGCGGCGCCGATGGCTCCGGCCCGGTTGCCCAGGACCGCCTGGCGGATCGGGACCGCCGGCCGGTGCCCGGGGGCCTCCACCGCATCGTTGAACGCCTCGCGGGCCGGATCGAGGAGCAGGTCACCGGCGGCGGCCGCGCCTCCCCCCACGACGACCACCTCCGGGTCGAGCACGTTCACCAGCCCGGCGATCCCCTCCCCCAGCCGCCGGCCCACCCCGGCCAGGACCCGGCGGGCCATGCCGTCCCCCCGGGAGGCCGCCTCGGTGACGAGCGGTCCGGTGACCAGGTCGGGCTCCCCCCCGGCGAGCTCGGCGATCAGCGAGGCCGGGTGGTCCCTGGCCACCTCCCGCCCCAGGCGCTCGATGGCCCGCCCGGAGGCGACCTGCTCCCAGCACCCCAGGTTCCCGCACCCGCACTGGGGACCGCCCGGCTCCACGATCACGTGGCCGATCTCGGCCCCGAACCCGTGCGCGCCCCGGAACAGCCGGCCCCCGGCCACGACCCCGCCCCCTATCCCCGTCCCCACGGTGACCAGCA
>JACQTL010000308.1 GCA_016210805.1 Actinomycetota bacterium
CCTCCAGGGAGGCCTCCTGGAGCGCGTCGGTGCCTCCCCGGCGGACGGTGACCGCCTCGAGGCCCCAGGACGGGCTCACGGCCCCGCCGCCACGGTCTCCACGGTCCTTACCTCCCCGCCGCCCCCGCCGCCCGGCGCCAGGTCGTGCCGGAAGCGCACCACGGCCAGGCCGAACACCACGGCCCCCAGCGCGGCGAGGAGGAGGAGCGGCTCGGCCAGGCCGGCTGCCGAGGTCCCCCTGAGCATCACCCCCCTGGCGATGCGGTTGAAGTACGTGAGCGGGAGGAGGTACGCGATCCACCGGACCCCCGCCGCCATCGAGTCGACCGGGAAGATCAGCCCGGAAAGGAGGAACTGGGGGAGGAGGGTCATGATGGCCAGCTGGACGGCCTGGCCCTGGTTCTGGGAGACGGTCGAGATCAGCACGCCGATCCCGAGGGTCACGAACAGGAACAGGACCGCGCCCAGGAAGAGCGTGAGCAGGGAGCCCCTGAACGGCACGTCGAACAGGAGGGTGCCGGCCGTGACGATCACCGCCATGTCCACCGCGGCGACCAGGAAGTAGGGCGCGATCTTCCCCACGAACACGTCCCGGGGCGAAAGGGGCATCACGGCGAGCTGCTCGAGCGTGCCGGCCTGCCGCTCGCGGACCACCCCGAGGCTCGTGATCACGGTCCCCACGAACAGGAGGATCATCCCGACCAGGGCCGGGACCATGACCGCCGAGGTCCGGAGCTCCGGGTTGAACAGCACCTCCGGTCCGGCGAGGGCGCCTCCCGGCGATGGGCCGGCCGGTCCGGCGCCGCCGGTCCCGGCCAGGGCCTGGAGGGCCGCCCGGGCCGAGAACAGCTCCGACCCGTCCAGGAGCACCGCCTGGGAGCTCGGGTCGGCCACCACCGCCACCGCCGCGTCGCCGTCGCGCAGCATCCCCTCCGCCTCGGCCCTTCCCGACTCGGGCAGCACCATCTCCACGGAGAAGACGGCGGGCAGCCGGTCGGCGACGTCGTCCGCCGCCGGCCCCACGACCACGGTCGGGATCTCCGAGACGTCGAAGCTCGCCGCGTAGCCGAAGACGACGAGGAGGAGGAGGGGCAGCACGATCATCATGGCCAGCGTCCGGCGGTCGCGGCGCAGCTGGCGGAACTCCTTCACGACCATCGCCCACATGGCGCCTCCTCCCTCCCTCGCCGCGGCGGTCGCCACACCCCCGACGGCATCGGGCAGCCGTCCGCCGAGGAGAATTCTACGCCCGTTGAATTAGCCCGTCGAGCGGGAGGGAGGCTCAGTGGCAGGAGGTCGAGCCCGAGTCGGTGAAGGTCCCCCCGGCCTCGGGGACGAACTCCCAGTCGTACGCGCCGGGGCGAAGCGTGAGGACCAGGATCCCGTACGTCGTGTTGTCCCGGACCTCGCTGGCCGGAAGGACGTTCCGGAACTTGTGGTGGGACTGTCCGCCGGTGCCGGCGACGAACTGGCGGACCCCTCTCCCGGAGTCCACGTCTCCCACGACGTCGGTGGGGGCGAAGCGCTCGTAGTGGTGGCCGTGCCCGCTCACCGCGACCTCGACCCCGGAGTCGTGGAGGGCCTGCCAGAGTCCCAGGACGGTGTCGTTCACCCCGTAGCGCGAGCTGAACCGGGGATGGTGGAAGAAGGCCACCGTGCACGAGGCCGAGCTGGCCGCCAGGTCGGCCCGCAACCACGTCTCCTGGGGCGAGCCCGGCCCGCACCCCCCCACCGCGGCGCAGTTCGAGTTGAGCGCCACGACGTGCCACGTGCCGACGTCGAAGCTGTACCAACCCTCCAGGCGCTCGCCGGCGGCCGGACCCCAGTAGTCGAAGTACCCGCGGGCGTCCGGATACAGGTAGTAGTCGTGGTTCCCGACGACGGGGTGCGTGACGTCCTTGTGCCGACCCCAGGTCGGGTCGTAGACCGCCAGGTACTGCTGGAGGGTGCCCTGATCCTCCTGGAGGTCGCCGACCCCCAGGATCGCGTCGGGCTGGAGCTGGTCGAGGAGGGCGGCGGTGGCCTCGGTGTGACACGCGCCGGGGGAGCCGGCGCCGCCGTTGTAGGCCGGATCGGTCGGGTCGCACGCCACGTCCCCCGCGGCGGCCACCACCGGGTCCTCGGCCGGCGGAGCCGGGGTGGTGATCTGCACCGCGCCGCTCCGGGGGGACTCGTTCCCGGCGGCGTCGAGGGCCGAGACCTCGTAGGTGTGGGTGGTGGCGGGCTGGGCGGTGGCGTC
>JACQTL010000309.1 GCA_016210805.1 Actinomycetota bacterium
CCCGAGCCCGAGCCCGAGCCGGAGCCCGAGCCGGAGCCCGAGCCGGAGCCGGAGCCCGAGCCGGAGCCCGAGCCCGAGCCCGAGCCCGAGCCCGAGCCCGTCGGGGCCGCGGGGGATGGGTTTGACCCGATGCGGGGGCCGGGCGACTGGTACGTCGTCCACACCTACGCCGGGTACGAGAACAAGGTGAAGGCCAACCTCGAGTCCCGGATCCACTCCATGCAGATGGAGGACAAGATCTTCGACGTCCACATCCCCATGGAGGACGTCATGGAGATAAAGGGCGGCAAGAAGCAGGTCGTCCAGCGCAAGGTGTTCCCCGGATACCTGCTCGTGAAGATGGTCTACGACAACGACTCCTGGTACGTCGTCCGGAACACGCCGGGCGTGACCGGGTTCGTTTCTTCGGGGACCGGCACCAAGCCGACGCCGCTCTCCCGCCGGGAGGTCGAGAAGATCCTGGCGGTCAAGAAGGAGGAGCTGAAGCCGGCCATCCGCCTCGAGTTCGAGGAGGGGGACGAGGTCCGGATCATCTCTGGGCCGTTCGCCGACTTCAACGGCCACATCAGCGAGATCAACGTGGACCAGAGCAAGCTGAAGGTCCTGGTCAACATCTTCGACCGGGAGACGCCCGTCGAGCTGGGCTTCGACCAGGTCGCCAAGGTCTAGGGAGCGGGAGGCCGAGACCCGGCCGTTCGGACCGCAGGAGGTGTGAAGGATGGCGCAGGCAACCAGACGCTCGCGCAAGAAGGTCCTGTCCGTGGTGAAGCTCCAGATCCGGGGAGGCCAGGCCACCCCGGCCCCGCCGGTGGGGACGGCCCTCGGCCAGCACGGCGTGAACATCATGGAGTTCTGCCGGCAGTACAACGAGGCCACCCAGCACCAGCAGGGCCAGGTCATCCCGGTGGAGCTCACGATCTACGAGGACCGTTCGTTCTCGTTCGTCACGAAGCAGCCGCCAGCCTCCGAGCTCTTGAAGCAGGCGGCCGGGATCGACAAGGGCTCGGCGGAGCCGCACCGCGAGAAGGTGGCCAGGGTGACCGCCGACCAGCTCCGTCGCATCGCCGAGCAGAAGATGGTCGACCTGAACGCGAACGACGTGGAGCAGGCCATGAAGATCATCGCCGGCACCGCCCGGTCGATGGGGATCGAGGTGGGCGCATGAGCGGCCGGGGCAAGCGCTACGTCCAGGCCGAGTCGATGATCGACCGGGACCGCCAGTACACGCCGGGGGAGGCCATCGCCTTGCTGATGGGCATGCCCACCACGAAGTTCGACGAGAGCGTGGAGGTGGCGTTCCGGCTGGGCATAGATCCCCGGAAGGCCGATCAGATGGTCCGAGGCACCGTCTCGCTGCCCCACGGGACCGGCAGGAGCGTCCGGGTGGCCGCCTTCGCCACCGGCGAGAAGGCCAGGGAGGCCAAGGAGGCGGGGGCCGACGTGGTAGGCGGCGAGGACCTCGTGGAGGAGGTCCTCAAGGGCACCATCGACTTCGACGCCGCCGTGGCCACCCCGGACCTCTTGTCGGTGGTGGGCAAGGCCGGGCGGGTCCTCGGGCCCCGCGGCCTGATGCCCAACCCCAAGGCGGGGACGGTGACGTTCGACATCGGCAAGGCCGTCGGGGACATCAAGGCCGGGAAGCTCGAGTACCGTACCGACCGCCAGGGGAACCTGCACCTGGTCATCGGGAAGCGGTCCTTCGACGAGCGCCGGCTGGTCGAGAACTACCTCGCCGTGGTGGACGAGATCCTGAGGGCCAAGCCGGCCGCGGCCAAGGGCAAGTACATAAAGACGGCCACGCTCACCTCGACGATGGGTCCCGGGCTCCACCTGGACACGTCGAAGCTCCGCGAGGTCGAGGGCATGGCCGCAGCGCCCGCTGCGAGCTGACCCGCGCCCGGTGACCTACCGGGCGAGACTCGCCCTCGGCCTGTCCCGGAACTCCACCCGGCGGCACCTCCCGGAACTCCACCCGGCGGCATGCGGTCCGATGTGCCGGTCGAGCCGCTCGTTCATCCCATCGACGCGGTCGGTCAGGTGTCCGAGCGTCACCTCGACCCGGTCGATCCGCTCTGGACCGCGCCAGACCCTTTGACCGGAATAGGCCGGGAAATGTTCACACTCACTGACCCTCCCCGGTCCCTCCGTTGGCCTGCATCTTCCTCTGCTCGCGAGCCCGGCGCATCCC
>JACQTL010000296.1 GCA_016210805.1 Actinomycetota bacterium
GGCTGGGGCTGGGGCTGGGGCTGGGACCTGGGGTCGACGGCACGCTCCTCCACGCCGGCCAGGCGCTCCAGCCGCTCGAGCCGGGAGACGAGAGCGTGCGGCTGGGGATCGGCCTCCGGCATCGTGGCCCGGACCAGGGCCAGCTCCAGGGTGAGCCGGGGGGAGGTCGTCCACCGCATGTCCGTCTGGGCGGCCAGCAAGAGCGAGATGACCCTGGAGATCTCGGGCGCCGAGAACTTGGCCGACTGGGTCCGCAGCCGTTCGTACTCGTCGGGGGTCACGTCGACCAGGTCGGCCTGGCCGGGGGCGGTGTGGGCGAGCAGGAGGTTCCGGAAGTGGGCCAGCACCTCGGCGGCGACGTGCCGGAGGTCCTGGCCCTCCTGGACCAGCCGGTCGACCACCTGGAAGACCGCCGTGGCGTCGCCCACCGCGACGGCGTCGGCGAGCTCCTGCTGGACGGCCGTCCGGCCCGATCCCAGGAGCGCGGAGAGGACCGCCTCGTCGACCTCGGCGCCTCCCAGGACCGAGGCCTGGTCCAGCAGGGAGAGCGCGTCGCGGAAGGAGCCCTCGGACTGCCTGGCGATGGCCTGCGCGGCGGCCGGGGCCAGGGTGACCCCCTCCTCCTTGGCCACCCTCTCCAGATGCTGGGCCACCAGGTCGGCCGATCCGCGCCGGAAGTCGAACCGCTGGCACCGGCCCACGATCGTGGCCGGCATCTTGTGGGGCTCCGTCGTGGCCAGGACGAAGCGGACCCCCGCGGGCGGCTCCTCGAACACCTTGAGCAGGGCGTCGAACGCCTCGCGGGACAGGCGCTGCGCCTCGTCGATGATGTAGACCTTCTCCCGGCCCATGGCCGGCGCCGTGGGGGCCCGTTCCCGGAGCTCGCGGGCGTCGTCGACCCCGCCGTGGGAGGCGGCGTCGATCTCGACGACGTCGAGGTGCGAGCCCTCCCGGATCCGGACGCACTGCTCGCAGATCCCGCAGGGCTCGGGGGTGGGGCCCTGCTCGCAGTTCACCATCTTGGCCAGGATCCGCGCCGTCGAGGTCTTCCCCGTGCCCCGGGGGCCGCAGAACAGGAACGCGTGGGCCAGGCGCCCCTCCTTCACCGCGCCGACCAGCGCCCGGACGACGTGCTCCTGGCCCAGGACCTCGGCGGGGCCCTGGGGGCGGTACTTGCGGTAGAGCGACTGGTACTGCTTCTCTTCGGCCACGCTCACGCCCTCCGGGGGCCCATCCTGGCCGGTCCGGCCGTGCCGGGCCCCGGCAGCTCCTGGGGAAGGCTGTCAGATAGTAGGTGGCCGTGCACCCGCCGTTGACCGCGGCGGACTCGAGCGCTGTCCCGGCCGGTTGCTCCGGTCAGGCGTCCCTGCGGCACCCGCCATCGCCCGCTTACCGCTGCTTCCTTCCGGACCTGACGGGGTTCGCAGGTTGGCGTCGCGCAGGACCCGACCATCATCGCTCCGTACCGGGGGCTTCCTCGGGCCCGTCGAGCCGCGGGCGGGGATTCGGCCCCGCTCGAGCGGATTGCGGGTACAGGGCACCGCTAGCTCCCCGCCTAGCACGGCCACCGGCGCCAAGTATACCCGCGAGGTCCGACAGCCCTCTGGGGGCGGGGAGGCCGGTCGCCCGAGCGGCCGTATCCTTGGCGGGCCCGGGGACCCGAGACGAGGAGAGGAGGCGGGGGTGGCGGTTCGCACGAGGGAACGGCTCCTCACGCCGCCCTTCCTGCTGATCGGCCTCTCGGCGCTCGCGTACTTCGCCGCCGACGGGGTGCTCATCCCCACGGTCCCGGTCTACGTCGAGGGGCCGCTCCGAGGCGGCGACGTGGCCGTCGGGATCTCCGTCGGCGCGTTCAGCCTCTCGGCCCTGGTGCTCCGGCCGTTCGCCGGGCGCGTCTCGGACAAAAGGGGCCGGCGCCCGCTGATGCTGATGGGAGCCGCGCTGGTGGCGGTGTCGGTCCTGGGGTACCTCGCCGCGGGCTCGCTCCCGGTCCTGGTGGCCGCCCGCCTGGTCACCGGCGTGGGGGAGGCCTTCTTCTTCGTGGGGAGCGCCACCGCCGTCGCGGACCTGGCCCCGCCGGACCGCCGGGGCGAGGCCGTGAGCCTGTTCTCGCTCTCGCTGTACGTCGGGATCGGGATCGGGCCGCTTGTCGGAGAGGCCGTGCTCGGCGCGGCCGGGTTCGACGCCGTGTGGCTGGTCTCCGCGGGGCTCGCCGCCCTGGCCGTGGCCCTCGCCATCGGGGTCCCCGAGACCCGCCCGCCCGGCGATCGGGAAGGCCCGCCGCCGAAGCTGATCCACCCGGCCGCCGTGCTCCCCGGGCTGGTCATCCTGGCCTGCGTCAGCGCGATGTCGGGGTTCTTCGCGTTCCTGCCCCTCTACGCGCCGCAGGTCGGGCTGAGCGGGTCCCGGTTCGTGTTCCTGACCTACGCCGCCGTGGTCGTGCTGATCCGGAGCTTCGGCGCCCGGATCCCCGACCTCCTGGGGGCCCGCCGGGCCGGGCGGCTCGCCCTGGCCGGGTTCACGGTGGGGCTCGCGGTGCTGGGCACCTGGCGAGCGCCGGCCGGGGTGTTCGTGGGGACCGTCGTCTCGGCCGCCGGCGGGGCCCTGGCCTTCCCCGCGCTGATGTCCCTCGCGGTCTCGGGTGCGGCGCCGTCGGATCGGGGCGCCGCCATGGGGACGTTCACGGCCTTCGTGGACCTCGGGTTCGGGGTCGGGCCCGTGGCCCTCGGGGTCGTGGCGGCGACCTGGGACTACGGGAGCTCCTTCCTGGCCGCCGCGGCGATCACCGGGACCGGCCTGGTGGCCCTGCAGGCCCGGCGCCGGCGGGACGTCGGGATCGACCTGGCCGCCCCTCCCGCGCCCACCGTCGAGGCCCCGTGACGACGGCGACCGGGACCCGGCTCCTGACCCCGGCCTTCGCCCTGGTCGGGGCGGCCGCCCTGGCCCAGTTCACGGCGCTCGGCATGCTGGTCCCCACGCTGCCCCTCTACGTCGAGGGACCCCTGTCCGGCGGCGACGTCTCCGTCGGCCTGGTCGTGGGGGCGTTCAGCCTGACCGCGCTGCTGGTCCGCCCCCTGGCCGCGCGCCTGGCCGAGAGGCGGGGACGGCGGGTCCCCATGCTGGCCGGAGCGGCCATCTTCGCCGCATCGGTGGCCGCGTACCAGGCCGTCGACGCGGTCTGGACCATCGTCCCGCTCCGGCTGGCCACGGGGGCCGGGCAGGCCCTGTTCTTCGTGGCCGCGGCGAGCGCCGTGATCGACCTGGCTCCCCCCCGGCGGAGGGGGGAGGCGATGAGCCTGTTCTCCCTCGCGCCCTACCTGGGCTTCGGGATCGGTCCCCTGGTCGGGGAGACCCTGGCCCGGGAGGTGGGCTTCGCCACCGCCTGGCTGGCCGCCGCCGGGGTGTCGGTGGGGGCCGGCCTCCTGGCCACCAGGGTCCCGGAGACGAGGTCGGAGGATCACCACGGCGACGGCGAGCCGGTCCCGCTCGTGCACCGGGGGGCCCTGGGCCCCGGAGCCGTGCTCCTCACGAGCGTCTGGGGAGCGGCCGGCTTCTTCGCGTTCGTCCCGCTGTACGCCGTCACGATCGGGCTCGGCGGGTCGCGGATGGTCTTCCTGGCCTACGCGGCCGTGGTGCTCCTGACCAGGAGCCTGGGAGCCCGGATCCCCGACCTCCTGGGGGCCCGGCGGACGGCCGGCCTGGCCATGATCGCCTCGAGCGCCGGCCTGGTCGTGGCCGGCGGCTGGGGGGGCGGGGCCGGGCTGTTCTCGGGGGCCGTGGTCTTCGCGGTGGGCCAGGGCCTGACCTTCCCGTCGCTGCTCAGCCTGGCCCTGGAGGGGACCCGGCCCCGGGAGCGCTCCGCGGTGGTGGCCACCTTCACCGCGTTCCTGGACCTCGGGTACGGGCTCGGACCTCTCGCCCTGGGCGCCGTCTCGTCGGTCTCCAGCTACCAGGTCGGGTTCCTGGCCAGCGGATTGGTCTCGGCGCTCGGGCTCCTGATCCTGTACTGGACCGTCCGCCGGTAGGCTTCCCGGGATGCCCGGACGGATCGGGGCGGTGCTGATCGACTTCGACGGGACGGCGTGCCCGCACGACGTCTCGGAGGAGCTCCTGGAGGCGTTCGGCGAGCCGGGGTGGATCGCCTACGACGAGGCGGTCGACCGCGGCGAGATGGGGCTCCGGGAGGCCGCCCACCACCAAGCGGCGATGCTCCGGGGCTCCCGGGAGGAGATGCTGGCCCACGCCCTGGGCCGGTTCGGGCTGGACCCCACGTTCCCCCCGTTCGTCCGGTGGGCGGAGGGGGCCGGCCTCGAGCTCGCCATGGTGAGCGACGGGTTCGCCTTCTACCTCCGGCCGATGCTCGAGGCCGCCGGGGTCGGGCACCTCACGGTGATCACGAACGAGATGGCGTTCGACGGCGGGCGGCCGGAGCTCCTCCACCCGAGCGGCCACCCCCTCTGCGTCGGGTGCGGCACGTGCAAGATGCTCGCCGCCCGCTCGTACCGGGAGCGGTTCGGCCGGGTGGCATTCGTGGGAGAGGGCCAGTCCGACCGGTACGGCGCGCTGTACTCCGACCTGGTGTTCGCCAAGGACCACCTGGTCACGCTGTGCGAGCGCGACGGCGTGCCCTACCTCGCCTGGGAGACCTTCGACGACGTCCGCCGGGGCATCGAGGCGGCCACCGATCCCCCGGCCCCCTTGGCCCCGCCCATCTGCCCCGGCTGGACCGACCCGGCGTAGAGCGCCCGGCGCCGCTCGGGCGACGGAGCCGGGCCGGGCCGGGGCGCGGATCGGCGGTGGCCGAGGGATTCGAACCCTCGAGGGGGTTGCCCCCCTACACGCTCTCCAGGCGTGCCCCTTAGTCCGCTCGGGCAGGCCACCGTGCAGGATTCTACGGGAGGGTTCGCGGCGCCGGCCGGGCGCCGGGCCCGGCCGCGGACGGTGGATGGCGGAGGCGGCGTGATTCGAACACGCGAGAGGCGGTCAAGCCCCTAACCGCTTTCGAGGCGGTCCCGTTCGTCCACTCCGGCACGCCTCCGCAGCGATGATAGCAACGGCGGGCGGCCGCTCCCGGCAGGCTCCCACCCCCGCCGGCCGGTCAGCGGCGATCGCGGAAGAACGCCCTGAGGAGCTCCCCGCACTCCTCCTCCAGGATCCCCCCCACCAGGGCCGGGCGGTGGTTCAGCCGCGGGTCGGCCAGGAGGTTCCCCAGGGACCCCGCGAACCCAGCCTTGGGGTCGGGGGCGCCGAACACGACCCGGTCGACCCGCGCGAGCACGAGAGCCCCCGCGCACATGGCGCAGGGCTCGAGGGTGACGTGGACCTCGCAGCCCTCCAGTCGCCAGTTGCCGGCCCGGCCGGCCGCGGCCCGGAGGGCCAGGATCTCCGCGTGGGCGGTGGGATCCCCGAGCCGCTCCCGCTGGTTGCCCTCCCGGGCCAGCACCTCGCCTCCCCGGGAGACGACGGCCCCGATGGGGACGTCTCCCCACTCCAGGCACCGCCTGGCCTCCTCCACGGCCAGTCCCATCAGCCGCTCGTCGCGACCCCCCCGGTCCTGCACCGCCCCACGATAGATCGGCCGCCACGGTCGGATCGGAGGGATCCGCTTCCCCCCGGGGTCAGGTTCATCTAGGGTGCAACGCTTGGGAGCCGGTTGCGACGGAGGCCGGTTCGCCGGGAAGGGGAGCACGGGTGCGGACCGCCAGAGGATCGACCGCCGGGCCTCGCGGGGCGCTCGTCGTGGCCGTCGCGGCCGCCTCCCTGGCGCTGAGCGCCGGGCCGGGAGACCCGGGGGCCGGCACCCCGGCGTCGGCCCAGCCGGGGGCCGAGTGCACCGTCAGGGGCACCCCGGGGGACGACGTTCTGCAGGGGACCCCGAGGGACGACGTCATCTGCGGCGGAGCCGGCGACGACGTCCTGTTCGGACGGGGCGGGGACGACGTCCTGCTCGGGGAGGAGGGCGACGACGTCCTGAACGGTGGTCCCGGCGACGACTTCCTGGCAGGCGGCGAGGGAACCGACGCGGCCTCCTTCGAGTCGGCCACGGTGGGAGTGGTGGTGGACCTCTCCTCGGGCAGGTCCACGGGCGAGGGCACCGACTCCCTGGAGGAGGTGGAGGACGTCATCGGCTCGGCGCTTCCCGACGACATCACCGGGTCCGCGGGACCGAACCTGATCTCGGGGGGCCCCGGCGACGACGTGCTCTTCGGCGGCGCGGGCGACGACCTCCTGGAGGGCGGGGAGGGCGACGACTACCTCGGCGGGGAGGCCGGCGACGACGCGATGGACGGTGGTCCCGGCCTCGACGTCTGCTCCCAGGGTCCGGGGTCCGGGCCGGCGGCGGGCTGCGAGCCGCCCTCCTGCCTGGGCGAGCGGGCCACGATCGTGGGGACCCCGCGGAACGACGTGATCGACGGCACGTCGGGCCCGGACGTGATCGTCGGCCTGGCCGGCAACGACGTGATCCGGGGGCTGGCCGGCGACGACACGATCTGCGGCGGGGACGGCAACGACAGCGTGATGGGGTTCGCGGGGTCCGACCGCCTGTCGGGGGGACCCGGGGACGACGGAGTCTTCGGGCTGGGGGACGACGACCTCGTGCTGGGAGGACCGGGCGACGACGTCATGACGAGCGGCGGAGGCAGCGTCTTCCCCGACGTCATGCAGGGGGGGCCCGGCGACGACTTCCTGACCAGCGGGCCCGGCGACGACGTGATCTCCGGGGGCCCCGGGGACGACGTGGCCAGCGGCCAGGCCGGCGACGACGTCGTGTCCGGCGACGGGGGGAACGACATCACGGTGGGAGATACCGGGGACGACCTGCTCAGGGGGGGCGGGGGCGACGACCTGCTCCACGGCGACGAGGGCGACGACCGTCTCCGGGCCGGCCCCGGCAACGACCTGCTGGACGGGGGCCCCGGCGTGGACGAGCTCACGGAGGGGACCGGTATCGACACCTGCGTCGCCGGCGAGCTGGGCACCCGGTGCCTGGGGTCCGGGGCCCAGCCGGTCGCGGCGGCGGCGAACGCACCGAGTTGCGCGGGGCGCACGGCGACGATCGTGGGAACCTCCGGCGACGATCGGCTGGTCGGAACGTCGAGGGCCGACGTGATAGTGGCACTGGAGGGCAACGACGTCGTGGACGGGCGAGGGGGCGAGGACGTGATCTGCGCCGGCTCGGGCGCGGACCTGGTCCTGGGAGGTCCGGGGGACGACGTCATCTTCGGCGGCTCCGGTGACGACGCGCTCCTCGGCGGCCCGGGCGACGACGTCGCCTACGGCCAGTCGGGGGA
>JACQTL010000297.1 GCA_016210805.1 Actinomycetota bacterium
CAGTACGACCGGGTCCGGGAGATGGCCTCCTCCGGCTTCGGCCGGTTCGGCGGCTTCCCGGGGACCGGCGGCCCGGGGACCGGCGGCCCGGGGCGGGTCCGGGTGGAGGGCGCCCCGTTCGACTTCGGGGGCCGGGCCGGCGACGTCGGCGACCTCGGGGACCTGTTCTCCGGCCTCTTCGGGGGCAGGGGGGCCCGGGGGCCGACCCAGCCGGCCAGGGGAGCCGACCTGGAGACGGAGGTGCGGGTCTCGTTCGAGGACGCCATGGCGGGGACCACGATGCCCGTCCAGATCCGGGGACCGGCCCCCTGCCAGCGGTGCCGGGGCTCGGGGGCCGAGCCGGGCACGCCGGTGGCCACCTGCCCCCGGTGCGCGGGGACGGGCACGGAGACCGTGAACCAGGGGCTCTTCCAGATGACCCGGACCTGCGGGAACTGCCGGGGCTCGGGCCGCATCGTGGAGAAGCCGTGCCGGGACTGCGCGGGGAGCGGGGTCCGGCACACGACCAGGCGCCTGCAGGTGAAGGTCCCGGCAGGGGTCCAGGACGGGGCCCGGATCCGGCTGGCTGGCCGGGGGGAGCCCGGCGGGCCGGGGGGTCGGCCCGGCGACCTCTACGTCGTGGTCCGGGTGCGGCCGCACGCCCTGTTCGGCCGGCGGGGAGCCGACCTCACGCTCGAGCTGCCGGTGACCTACTCCGAGGCGGCGCTGGGCGCGCACGTGGAGGTCCCCACGCTGAACGGGGCCGTGACCCTGAAGATCCCGGCCGGGACGGCCCCGGGCAGGACGTTCCGGCTCCGGGGGAAGGGGGCCCCCCGGACGAGGGGCGGTCACGGCGACCTGCTCGTCACGGTGCGGGTTCACGTTCCCCAGAAGCTGTCCCGGGAGGAGAGGGACCTCCTCGAGAAGCTGCAGGAGGCCCAGAAGGAGTCGCCCAGGGCCCGCCTCGGTCCCGAGGCGTGAGGGCGACGGACGAGAGGTGAGCGAGATGGCCGGAACGGGCTCGGAACGGGGAAGGGCCGGGGATCGCCGTGGCGTCCGGCGGTCCGAGGAGCGGGCCGTGTACATCATCAGCGTGGCCGCGGAGCTCGCGGGGGTCCACCCCCAGACCCTCCGCATCTACGAGCGGAAGGGACTGCTCCGGCCGGCCAGGACGGCCGGCAACACCCGCCGGTACTCCGATCGCGACATCGAGCGCCTCCAGATGATCCAGCGCCTGACCCAGGAGGAGGGCGTGAACCTGGCCGGTGTCCGGCTCTTCCTGGAGATGGAGCGGGAGGTGGAGCGGATGCGCGAGCAGGTCGAGCGGATGCGGGCCGAGCTGGAGCGAGCCCGCCGGGAGGCGCGACGGGAGGCCGCGCGCCGGGAGGAGGGGGCGATCGTCCCCCTGCGGAGCCTTCCGATGTTCCCGTGGGAGCGGACGCTGCCGTGATGGCGGGATGTGGATGAAGGACGCGGAGGGCGAAGCGAGGACATGGACCTCTCGAAGCTGACCCTGAAGAGCCAGGCCGCGCTGGAGGGCGCCCGGGAGGAGGCCTCCTCCCGCAACCACCAGCAGATCGAGCCGGAGCACCTCCTGTTCGCGCTGCTCTCGGACCCGGAGGGCGTGGTCTACCCCCTGCTGCACCGGCTGGGCGTCTCGCCCCGGACCGTCAGGGACCGGGTGGGGGAGGCCCTGGAGCGGATCCCCAAGGTGTACGCCGCGGCCGGCGGGCCCGGGGCCGAGGTCTACGTCTCGCCGGCCACCAGGCAGGTCCTGGAGGGGGCCTTCCGGGAGGCCCAGGCCCTCACCGACGAGTACGTCTCGACCGAGCACATCCTCCTGGCGATGCTGGAGGGCAGGGGCGCCGCGGCCGGCGTGCTCCGCGACGCGGGCCTGACCCGCGACGGGGTGATGGGCGCGCTGGCCGAGGTCCGGGGCCGCCAGCGGGTCACCGACCCCACGCCCGAGGACAAGTACCAGGCCCTGGAGAGGTACGGCCGGGACCTCACCGAGCTGGCCAGGGGCGGGAAGCTCGACCCGGTGATCGGCCGGGACGACGAGATCCGCCGCGTGGTGCAGGTGCTTTCGCGCCGGACAAAGAACAACCCGGTGCTCATCGGCGAACCGGGCGTGGGGAAGACCGCGATCGTTGAGGGGCTGGCCCAGCGCATCGTGAACGGGGACGTGCCGGAGTCGCTGAAGAACAAGCGGCTCGTGGCCCTGGACATCGGCGCGCTCGTGGCCGGAAGCAAGTACCGGGGGGACTTCGAGGACCGGCTGAAGGCGGTCCTGCGAGAGGTCACCG